>DAOOIV010000194.1 GCA_035384605.1 Phycisphaerae bacterium | reverse complement strand
GTGCCATCCTGCGTCAGGTTCCCATCGTCGTAAATAGGTGACTGTCCCTATTTATTCCTAGTCGAGCACAGCCCCCGGGCACCAGGCAAATAGCCGGAGGGGGGCGGCTCCAGGATCTCATCTTTTTTACTGGCAGAGCCGTCCCGAGTTTGGTAGAATGCCCAGATCACATTCAGAAGCCTTCGGCCTCTGGCGGAGGGCAGGGTACGAAGCGGGTAGATGGTCGATCCCGTTCGGATACATGTCGGGAGTGCAGGTTATGATCAGGAAAACGATCAGCGTGGTGGTTGGATGCTTTGCGTGGGTGGGCCTGCCGGCCGTGTTATCGGCCAATTCGGCCCCGGTGGTCAGCAATGTCACCGCTGGCCAGCGGACGGATGGCTCCAAGAAGGTGGACATCCGGTACAACCTGGCCGACGCTGACGGCGATGCCTGCGCGGTCACGGTGCAGGTCAGCAACGACAATGGGGCGACCTGGACCGTGCCGGCCTCGACATTCGACGGCGGAAGCGCCGTTGGAGCCGGTGTCACGCCAGGCACCAGCAAGTTGATTGTCTGGGACTGCAAGGTGGATCTGCCTGGGGCGTTCGGCAGCCAGTACAAGGTCCGGGTTTGTGCCGATGACCGTCCCGTAGGCGGCATGGTGCTCATCCCCGCCGGCGAGTTTTTGATGGGCAATTCGTTCACCGGCGAGGGATACTCGGATGAGCTTCCCCGTCATGCCGTTTACGTCAGCGCCTTTTACATGGACCGGTACGAGGTGACTAACGCGCAGTACGCTGCCGCCCTGAACTGGGCCAAGGCCCAGGGTAACCTGATCACGGTTACCAGCGGCGTGGTCTACAAGTACAACACCGGTACCAGCTACCCGTATTGCAGCACGACATCTGCACCCGCAGGATCTCCGAATTACGGCGAGTACAGCCGGATCACTTGGAACGGTACGACCTTCGGCGTGACCTCCGGTAAGGAGAACCACCCGATGGTCGTGGTCTCCTGGTACGGGGCGGTGGCCTACGCCAACTGGCGAAGCGCCATGCAGGGCAAGCCGCTGTGCTACGACCTGTCCACCTGGAACTGCTACTGGAACAGCGGATATCGACTACCCACGGAGGCCGAGTGGGAGAAGGCTGCCCGGGGCGGGGCGGCCGGTCGTCGGTTCCCATGGTCGGATTCCGACTACATCCAGCACGCCCGGGCGAACTACTACAGCTCCACCTACACGTACGACACCAGTGCGACGCGAGGGTTTCACCCGGTGTGGGGTGTCTCACCTTCCCCATATACCAGCCCGGTGGGCTTCTTCGACGGATCGCTGCGGTACAAGGCGGACTTTAACTGGCCCGGGACGGCGACGAGCTATCAGACAACGAACGGGGCCAATGGTTACGGCCTGTACGACATGGCGGGTAATGTCTGGGAGTGGTGCAATGACTGGTACTCAAGCACGTACTACAGCAGCAGTCCGTACAACAACCCTCGCGGGCCAACGAGTGGCTCGTACCGTGTTCTTCGCGGCGGCGGTTGGTTCTCCAGTCCCAGCGTCTGCCGGGTGGCGTATCGCTTCGACTACTGGCCGCACAGCCGCTACTACAGCGACGGGTTCCGTTGTGCGGCGGGGACTCCGTGAGACAGAAGACAGCAAACAGAAGACAGGAGACAGAAGGCAGAATGGAGGAGACGGAAGACAAAATCAGGAGGCCGGCGCGGACGTTCCAGGATCTGGTCGTCTGGCAGAAGGCTCACCGGTTTGTGCTGGAGGTCTACCGCCTGACCGAGCGGTTTCCGAAGCACGAACTGTACGGATTGACCTCGCAGTTGCGTCGGGCGGCGGTTTCGATCCCGGCCAATATTGCCGAGGGGTTCAAGAAGAAAGGGCTTGCGGACAAGGCCCGATTCATGAATACGGCGCAAGGATCGCTGGAGGAATCGCGCTACTACCTGATCCTTGCAACCGACTTGGGTTATGGTGACACGGAGTCGCTATATGGAGCACTGGACGAGGTCGGGCGCATGCTTGATGCTTATGCCCGTTCGATTCTGTCTTCTGACTCCTGACTCCTGTGTCCTTATTCGTTCTTGTCGGAGGTCGCAGCGATGCGTAGCGTGAATAGTGCAAAGCCGAGCCGTGGTTTCCGAAGGGTCCTGCTGGCCTTCTGTCTCCTGTCTCCTGTCTTCTGTCTACTCCCCGCGCCCGCCTGGGCCCTCCAGACCTGCGCGCAGTCGGCGGCGTTCACGATCGACAACCGGCCGTTCAACAACGGACGGATCGCGTACCATTCATACAGTGGCTACCTTCATCCGCCGTCAGGGAACAACGGTGCCATGCACCTGTATGATCTGGGGACCTCTCTGCAACCCACGAATGTTACAGCGGGAATGTCGCTCTCGAATGCAATGAATCCAAGCTTCTCACCGGATGGTCGGCTGATTACCTTCATGGCTATTCCGAGCGGTGAACCTCTCGTACGTTCCAGTCTGAGGGTGTATGTTTACGACTGTGTCAAGAAGACTGTCTCGACTCCGTTCCCGCTCAGAGAACCCGGCGAAGCGGCGGTCATGGCGGAAGACCCCAGGTTCTCTCCGGATGGTGCCAGGATCATCTTCAAAGGTAACGATCGCATCTGGACCATGACTCGGGACGGTCGGAATGCTCGCGAACTGACCAATCAGTTTGAGGACGAACGCTCCGGGCCAAACTATGAACCGACCAACGGAAGCCGAATTGTGTACTGGAAAGGGGGCTGTCCCTTTGGAGACATCTACTGGGCGTTAAAGGACGGGACCGATGAGAGTTGTCTGTTTGGTACGGACACCGACTGCGCCGTTCGACAGTTGGGGGATTGCCTCAATGATTACTACCCGGTTTTCTGGGACAGCAATCGAATTCTGTTTGCGAGTTGGGACAAGTTTGTGTCCTCTGCACCGGACTGTGACTGCCAAGAATTGCCTAACCCTGATGATGACCTTCATCTCTACACAATCTCGCCGCCGTCATTGGAGACACTGTGGCGGCTCAATACCGACACATATGACGAATCCGATCCTTTCGTAGTGGATTCTTCATGGATTGGCTTCTCGTCGACGAGAGGGGGTAATGGTCACTACGATCTCTATCTCGGCAATCCGACAACGGGTCAGATTATGCCTCTTGCATCGCTCAATGACAATTTGCACCAGTTGGGCGGCAGCTACTCACCAGTTCCGCAGGCATACGTCCACAAAATCCCCGAATCTGTGGTTATGGCGGGACGGGTGGCCACAGGCGAAGGGGGCACGAGCAAAGGCGCTACAGACACAGCAACAGGTATTCCGGACATGGAGGTGTCGTTCAGCGGGCTGGGTACCGTGGTCACCGATTACGCTGGGTACTATGCCAGACTGGTACCGGCCGGATGGTCGGGAACCATCAGCGTCAGCCTCGAAGCTCCGGAAACGGCGAATGCCGGCCTGAGACAACTGGCGGAAGACAGCGGTCAACTGATGTTTGGCACTCGAGTGTACAACTACGTCGGCGGCGACCTGAGCGGTGAGGATTGGTGGGGTGGGTGCAGGATGTGTCCGCGCCGGTGCTAACGGCTGGTTCACTGGAGATCGTGCCGGATTACGATACCTCGACGGCCGAGGCCCAGTTATCAGGCACAGTCACTGGGGAGGCCGTGCTGGTCGAATGGACCTGCCAGGTCAACGGTCAAACAAGCAGCGGAACCTGCACCTTTGCCGACGGCAACTGGTCGGTTGTCGTTCCGTTGCAGCCGGGCCAGAACCAGATCACGATTAGCGCTCAGGACAGCGCCATGAATGAAGGCTTATATCAGGTGGTCGCTGACTTCAATCCCTGTCTGGACGAGGACCGCGACGGCGTGTGCGTACAGCAGGACCTCTGCCCGAACACGATTGCGGGCTTGGCCGTCGATGAAACCGGGTGCCCGGCACCGGTGACCGGCGATTTCGACCGCGACGGTGATGTGGACACGGCCGACTTTGAGGCATTCGAGGGCTGCGCCTCCGGGCCGGGGATTCCCCTTGCCTTGGATTGTGAAGCAAGCGATTTCGACGCGGATAATGACGTCGACCAAGCCGACTTCGCAATCTTCCAGCGATGTTTCAGCGGGGAGGACATTGCGGCGGATCCAAATTGCTCGCAGTGAGCAACGTCGAACTGTGCGAACTGACCGCGGCACCGAAACATTTAAATACCGCAGTCACTTGGCAGTGACATCAGCAGATCCAACCTCGAGGGGATGGGCCGCCAAGCACTCAGGCTCATACCCTTCGCGTTCAAGACCTCTGGTCCACAGGACGCAGATCTCGGTGGTTGATTCCACGGATCAACGTCTCTGCGAGACCGAAACGAGGAGGCCTGTTTCCGCCCGGAAACAGCCTTTTCCGCAAGAACCGCCCGAAGCAAGGACCGGCAATTCCAGCCGGGGCTCTGCCCGGACGATCGCGCCGCCCACAAGGCCCACCGTTCTCACCAGATGCACGGTTCTGCCGGCCGGAATCTTGCCACTCCACAGGCACTGTCTCCCGATCGACGCCGGCGATCACTCTTTGTTGTTCTCATCCGCGCTCGGCGGCCCGCCATCCACAACACACACCCCAGGTACCGCCCGCAGGCCCTCCTGCCTCGGCTGTCGCCGAAGGCCACGGGCCACGGCAGAAAGGTTTATTAACTGCATCGTCTTACCGATCGTTACGATTTGGTACATCCAATCGATAGGAGGCAAAAGCGGAACATGTCTAAACCAGAAAAAGTATTCAAGATGGGAGCGGTACGAGCATCCATATTCGTGAACACGATCGATCGCGGCGGCCAGGCCGTCAGCCTGCCGAAAGTGATCATCGAAGTTCGCTACAAGGACAAGGCCGGCCAGTGGCAGGGAACCAACAGCCTGAGCGTCAATGACCTGCCCAAGGCGATCGCAGCCCTGCAGAAGGCCTATGACTACCTGCTCGGGTCGGAGACCGAAGACCTGCCCGGCCCCGAGCTACAGCCGGCATCGTCGCCACAGCCGATCCGATACTCCCGAACGGTGCACAAGATGTACCGCAGTCCGGAGATTCCCTGATATTCAAGGAAAGGATATTAGGGACAGTCACCTATTTTGTAGGAGTCATAAGGATATTAAAGAAGTATTATGCTGCATTGACGAGTGTCGAAACAGGGACGCAGCTAGTTTTTGAGAAGCGGTCAGCCTTCAGCGATCAGCTTTCAGCGGCCAGAGGGGTGGTGTTCTGCCGCAGTGGACGCAGAG
>DAOOIV010000193.1 GCA_035384605.1 Phycisphaerae bacterium | reverse complement strand
GGCCGGCCGGGAATTCCGTCCCCATTGTGGCGGATCGTGAGGATAGGAATGCTCCACGCAGCAGGCCAAATGTCGCCGGTCTCACCCTCGCAGGGCGACGAGCGTATAGACCAGCACGTTGTAGAAGGAATGACACCCGGCGGCGACGCCGAAGCCGCGGAAGAAATAGAGACCTGCCAGGTACAGCCCTGCGAAGGTGCGGAAGAGGAACTCGGTCTGGTTGAACTGCTCGCTTCCCAACGGCCAATGATGCGAGGCGGCGAAGACGACCGCCGAGGCAAAGATGATCGCCACACTGGCCGGGGTTCGCGGCAGCCGACACAGATCGACCAGAAAGATGTGCAGCACGTTCATGCAGATGAACCGGAACACCAGTTCTTCGTAGACCCCGCCGCCGAAGCTCCTGATCACTTCGTTGAGCCAGGTGTCGTACGAAGCCGATCCGGTCGCGAGGACCGCCGCATGCGGAATGCGCCGCAGGACAATCAGCGGAATGGTATAGATCAGACTCTCGCCCAACATGCCGGCCAGGACCCAGATGTCGAACTTCCACGGGTGTTTGGCCACGAGGTGGCAGGCCAACAACACCGCCACGGTCAGCAGGGTTGGGGCGGGGAAGTAGCCGCTGACGCCGATGGTTCGAACGAGCGACTCGATCAGCCACGCGGCCACCAGTTGCTCATTGGGACTGGTTGGTCCGGCCTGATTGACGAGCCGGCCTATCTCGTAAACCACGAGGAACGGCGTGACGAAGACGAGACTGGGCCAGAAACGAAGGGTGACGTAGTAGTACTGCTGTCCCAGCACCGAATCCGGCGACGGGTAGGTACTGAAGTCGTAGCTTCTGACGCCTTGTTTCCTGGCCATGCGGGCGATTATCGTCCCAGCCGTTTCGTTGGCAATGGTTAGCGGTGTCGGCCCGGCAACGAGGTTGTTGCGGCGGCGGCGGTCCGATTCACGAAATCCTCCGGCGTTGCTCTCTCGAAGGCGGATTGACGCCATGCCGGCGGGCGGTCCGCGGCAGCGTGACCCGTACTTGCGGTTTGTTAAGAACCGCAGGGGGTTGTCAGGACGGATGCAGAGGTGGAAAACAGGGCCGCGGCTTCGAGATGAGGATCAGAGGTCGATCAGTCACACTTGGAAATCGCCAGCAGATAAGGACAAGAGCCAGATCGTTCGGATGGCCTGCTTAAGGTCGAGTCGATGCATCAAACAGGGAAGTGCGGCGCCCAAGGTGACGGAAAGGGCATGCCAGGCCGTTGGCCGCACGGAGCGGGCATCTCAGTCATTGCACGTCTTTTTCACAAACACCTTACACTGCGTTTCTGCTTGCTCATGAGGTTCGCACGCAATCTTCGCTTGAGAGTCAACTGATCGTGAATTCCCATGTGGCGATGTCCGATTATTAGTGGCGAGCCGACGCGCCGGTTGAATTGCGCGTGTCTCGGTCGACGGGAGCGGGCTGGGAAGGCGTCCCCATCTTCCGAGCAGCAAGATGAGGCGAACTGACAAAGATTCTTTCATGCCCAGTGGTCTTTACGAACAGTTGAAAAACGAGAACGCTTTACCCTCTCCCACGGGGGTGGTGCTCAAGCTCCTGCGACTCGCCGGCGACGAGGATTCCACGGTCGAAGCCATCGCGGCCACCATCGAGTCCGATCCTGCCTTGGCGGCACGCGTGCTGAAGCTGGTCAATTCCCCGATTGCCGGTACCTCGCGACGGATCGGCTCGGTATCCCGCGCGGTGGTGCTGCTCGGCCTGCGGACGCTCAAGCACCTCGCGTTAAGTATCTCGCTCATTTCGAATCACCGGACCGGGCGCTGCGAGAACTTCGATTTCACACGTTTTTGGAGGGAATCTGTTGCAAGAGCCGTATCGGCACAGCATCTGTTTGCCCGGCTGGGAGGCCTGCCGGCCGACGAGGCATTCACCCTGGGTCTGCTCGGCAAGATCGGCCAGTTGGCGTTGGCGGTGGGATGCCCGGAGCAGTATGCCCGGGCTCTGGCTCGGGCCCGGGCCGATGATATACCCGGTTTGCTCGAGATCGAACGGGAGATTTTTGGAACGGACCACAACGATCTGTCGGCGGACATGATGAGCGGCTGGCATGTGCCGGACGCTCTCTGCGAGATCGTTCGCAAGCAGGACGCCGCGGATTGGCGGGGTACGAACGCCGTTGCCCCGGCCGACGTTACCCGCGCCACATTGCGTCTTGCCTCCCTGATTGCGGCCGCATTAAACCGGCGGGAGGCGGACCCGGATCTTGCAGCCGGGCTCGAACACCAGGCCGGCCTGCTTGGGTTGACGGCGGCGGAGCTCAGCCGACTGATGGACGCCGTCCGCGAAGAGTGGCTTGAGACGACAGCGATGTTTTTGTTGAAGCCCGACCAGACATCGGAGATCGAGCAGGCCCGAGTCGGCTCTTACGGGCGGGCGTATCGTCAAAGCGACGTCGTATCTCCGACCGCGTCGGAAAAGAATGCACGACCAGCGGGCGGTGATTCGCTGCGGATTCTGGTTGTTGAAGACGATCCTGACCAGTTGGCCCTCTTGACCAAGCACCTCGGCGAGGCAGGCTACCGGGTGATGACTGCTTCAAACGGCGCCGAGGCGATATGCGTGGATCTTGCTCAAGCGCCTCAGATGATCATCACCGACTGCCAGATGCCGGGGATCGACGGACTGGAACTATGCCGCAGGTTGCGATCGCAGGAAGGCGCGGAACTGGCGTACATCATCATGCTGACCGGCTACCTGGACAGGACGCAGATGGTGGAAGCCCTTAACGCCGGGGCGGACGACGTTCTCTCCAAGCCGTACGGTCGCGAGGAACTCCTGGCCCGGGTACGTGCGGGCCAGCGGGTGGTGCGGCTCAAGGCCAGCCTGGCGGCGCGTGCCCTTGAGGTCTCCGCCTACAACGTCAAGCTCTCGGCTTACAACGACCGGCTGCAAGTCATGGCCAGCCAGGACGAGCTTACCGGATTGTTCAACCGGCGGGAGGCGATGCTTTCCCTGGCGGAGCACTGGGCGTTATCGGTCCGCCAGAACAGTCCGCTCTCGTGCGTCATGGTCGACATTGATCGGTTCAAGCGTATCAACGACAGGTACGGCCACAGGACGGGCGACCTGGTGCTGGTCGAAACGGCCAATCGCCTTCGGTCGACGGTGAGGGCTGGCGAGAAACTGTGTCGGTTCGGCGGCGAGGAGTTCCTGATCGTCTGTCCGGGCTCATCCGCCGAGGCATCGCGGCGGCTCGCCGAGCGGCTTCGGAAGGCGGTTGCGTCGAGCCCCATCAAGGCCAGGGGAGACAAGTGCAACGTTACGATCAGCCTGGGGGTTGCCGAACGGGACGAGGAGATGAGCTCGTCAGACGATTTGCTCGCCGCAGCCGATGCGGCTTTGTACGCCGCCAAGCGAGCGGGCAGAAACCGCGTGCATGTGGCGGGCCCGCGCGAGCGAGACCCGGCTGGCAAGGGGTGAGACGGCTGCCAGGCCTGACGCTGCGGCTTGCACGAACAACCGGCTTGGCACGATCCGTGCAACGCGCATCGGGATGATCCATCGCCGGCCGAAGCCTGCCTGGCGAGTCGTTCCGACCTCTGCGGCCCTGGGC
Source organism: Phycisphaerae bacterium (assembly GCA_035384605.1). NCBI lineage: Bacteria > Pseudomonadati > Planctomycetota > Phycisphaerae > Phycisphaerae bacterium. Next base: position 1,679 of record DAOOIV010000193.1, on the reverse strand, counting down.
TTCAGTAATTCCTCCCGCATACGGCTCCGCGGCAACGGCACGGTCGGCGTAGCACGTAAGTCTTTTTTTCATAATGGTTTACAATACTATTGGGTTCGTTTGGCGCCAGCGGTTTTTCGGCGTCCAGGGTTCAGCAATCAGGAAGACGGGTGTCACAACGGGACGTGGCCGCCGGATTCTTTACCCATTTTCTCCAGATTGCGCAGGCTTGGGTTGGTTTGGCGCCGGGGAGGTGTGGACCATCAGGTCTCGGGTTTCAGCCAGACACGCCCGGGGCAGGCCTGCGCTTGGCCGAGTGCCGAACGCAGACCGCTGATCGCTTCTGGCGGGTGGGTTCCTTTGGAGAAACGACTTGTCAAAGAACGTTGGCCTGCGGGCAGCCGGAGGGCGTGTACGGTCCCAGCCGGTTGAGGACGGTATGCCGGTGGAGTATCTCCGCCGGTCCCGTTGGGAGGATAACAGGCGGGGGTGCTCGGGCAAGAAGGATGCAAGCGGAACGCGGAGGGGAGAAGCTTTTAGCTCTTAGCTGTTGGCTCTTAGCCCAGCCGGACGTGGGGGCCAGAGAGTGCCGGACGGGGAGGGGAAGCCGAAGCGCGGAATGGGCGGAAGATACAACAGGCAAGACGGGGTATCGGTTCTCAGTGGTCGGTGATCTGCCCCAACGGGTTCTGGACATTATGGCGATGCGCAGGGATAGGCAGTGTCGACCGCTGATCGCTGAGTGCCGGCGCCTTTTTTGTGCCCGCAGATCACGCGGATTGACGCGGATAAGGAACGCGTGGGGGGCAGACTGCTCTTCGAAGCCGCGGTCCGTCGCGCGGTATGAGCAATTCCCCGATCATTTCGGTTGAGGGTCGACCGCCGACAGCTTCGGTTTAGCCTCTTCCATCGGGACTGGTGCGCATTTTGCGCGCATGTTTCCGGATCGCGGTACGCTTGGGTTGCGGCCCGCAAAAAGGCGGTCCGCCTTGGGATTGGATATGTGGGCATGTGGCCCATGCTACCGGGCAAACACCCCATGGTCCAGCTTGACGTTGCAGGCATGAACAGGTTCGTTGATCGCAGCCGCGCGTTCTTCTGATCGCCCTGCCTGGAAAGCTTCAGGCAACCACAAGAAGGGTTCAGGCGCCATCGTGAGACACGAGACCGGACGGGTTCGTTTTTGGGGGCGACTGTCTTGAGCCACTATTCCGCCGTCTTCATCCTTGCCGGCCTTCGCGGCCGCCCCTGCGGACACAAATGTTCTCCGGTTCCGGGCGTCCGCCCGTCTGAGCCATCGAGGCCGACCCGCCGAAAGGCCTCCCGGAGATCAGGCACTGAGGCAGCGCATCTGGTTCCATTCCGGTCACCGTCTGGTTCATGCTTGACATTTCAGTACTCGCCACGCGAATCAGACGCGAGCACCAGCTCTCCTGGGATGTCAAGGGTTCATCGTTCGGACCCGATCACATGGGTGCGTGACAGTGTGGGCGTGTATGCCGACCGGTCGAGGTTGGGCGAGGAGCCTCCTTCAGGGGGTGTTCCCGCCAAGGGCGGGCTGATAGACCGGGCGATATACGGGCGGTTGGTGGTCGGCCGGGGTTGTAGCCCGTTTTAGAGGGCTTACCGAGGTATCTTGGGTTCGCCCGTGGTGAGGGGGGAAGGTGTCGGTGTTGTGGTCGGGGCTGCCGGATCAGGGG
>DAOOIV010000192.1 GCA_035384605.1 Phycisphaerae bacterium | reverse complement strand
GCCTCATCGAAAATTACAATGGGCGGATCTTTGAGCAAGACCCGGGCGATCGAGCGCCAACTCAGCAGGAAGGTAACGGTGCAGTACGTTCAGACCACGCTGGAGCAGGCTCTGCTGGATCTGACCCGCCGGGCCGGCGTGTCGTTGGAGATGGAGCCCGGGGCTCTTGCCTCGCTGCCGCCGCATGTGTTCGAGCGGTTCCCGTTGCGCATGGAGGCTGCTACGATCCGGCAGGTTCTCGACTGGATATGCGGGTTGACCGGGCTCAGCTTCTCCATTGAGGCAAACGGCATCCGCATATCCGGCAACAAGGTTGCAAACGCGTCCAACACCCAGGGTGACGGCGGGATCGGCGAGGCTGCCATCCGGGCGCTGCGAGCCAACATTATCGTCGGCCAGATCAACATCACCAACCCCGACGGCTCGACGTTCTCTTTCTTCATCCGCGAGGATGACCTGCCGCCGGAAGTGAACGAGATGCGCAAGGCCAAGATCCGCGACGCCATCAACCGGATTCGCAAGACACTGGAAAGCGAGCAGCCGAAGGACTGAGTCGTGTCCCCGCGGCATCCGCCATCCTCGACCGGTGCCTCCAGCACGCCGAGGGTGTCCTTCCTGTAAGCCTGCATGGATCGCGATGAATCGTCCGGTATCGTCCGCTGTCAGTGCGAGATTGCACGGAGAACAGCCGATGAGAACCAGAACGACGGGCGGCGTTCCTGTCCAGTTGGAGCAACTTGTGGGGCGTTTCGACTGCTGGCGGCGGACTCGCGAGGGCCGGTCCCGGATTCCTGGGGGCTTGTGGGCCGCGGCAGTGAAGGTCGCCGGCAGGTATTACCGCACCGTCCGGGCCCGAGACTCCTCCCGCCATTTCGCCAACTCTGCTCGTGATCCGTTCGCCGACGTCGTCGATCCTCCACGGTCCGTTGATTTCCGTTGCCTGCCTCCTGCGGACGCCTCGCTCTATCCCCCATATCGGCCCGCCGGCCCACGCAACTACGGCCATGCACCCGCAATCAGGCAATCAGGAGGCGGGTTGTGTTAGAATGACCTTGGTTTCAGAGCCGACAGCGATGGCCAAGCGGATCGAGATCATCGTCAAGACCACCGATGCATGCAACGCGCGGTGCGTGTACTGTTCGGCCGGGAGCGATCCAGGCGGCCGTCGGGAGCTGTCGGGCGAGGCGGCGGGTTTGCTGCTGCGGCAGGCTGACGAGTTGATTGCGGCCGGCCGTGTTGATCGCGTTCGATTTCTCTGGCACGGCGGCGAGCCGCTGCTGCTGGGCAAAGATTTCTTTCGCGAACTTGCGGTCGCGTTTCACGCGTTGCCCCACCGTGCGGGGATCACGCACCGGATTCAGACCAATCTCACGTTACTGGATGAAGAGTGGATCTCGATTCTGGAGCCGCTGATTGGCCGTGACGGGCTTGGAACGTCGCTCGATCCGTTTGACGACGTGAGGCAATTGGGCGAAGCGGGCGGCTACCGGCGGCGATGGCTGGCCGGCCTGGAGCTGCTCGATCGTGCCGGCTGGAAGGCCGGCTGCGTGTACGTGCTGCATCGGCCGGGCCTGCCGCGGGCCAAGGACCTCTACTGGTTCTTCCGGAACCTGCGAGACAACTCGATGCTGTCGCTGCGCGTCAATCCGCTGCTGCGGGTTGGCCGGGCGAAGGAGACTCCTTGCGAGTCGCTGTTGCTGACGCCCGGCGATTACGGGCGGTTTCTGATCGAGATCGCCGATGTCTGGCTGGGCGATCATCGTCGCCTGATTCTCTCGCCGGTGTGGGATTTCGTTCGGGCCTGGGAGGGCGGGTCGGTAAGTTCCTGTGATCTGGCCGGCCGTGCGGGGTGCGTCGAAGGGCATTTGGGCATCGATGCCGACGGGTTTGTCTACAACTGCGGACGGGCGGTTGATGCGGGCGGGATGAAGCTCGGGCGGCTCGGCGAGGCGTCGCTGCAGGAGTGCCTGGATCATCCTTGGCGGCAGGTGCTTGTCGACCGCGAGAAGGCGCTGCGACGGGGGTCGTGCGGGGTCTGCGAGTATTGGCGATTCTGCCACGGCGGCTGCCCGTATGAGTCGCACGCCGAGTCGGAGCACGCCCATCGGCCGACGCTGTTGTGTGGGGATTACCGTTTGTTTTTTGAATGGTTGGCAGGGAAGGCGGGCGATCAGCGGTCAACAGTCGGCGGCCGGCCATCGGCTATCAGCGGTCGGCTTTCAGCGACCGGCGATCAGCGATCATCCGTGAGCGGCCAGCAGGAATACGCGGTAGTGGTTCCAGGTGCCGGCGGCGGCATCGCGGGTGTTCGTTCGGCGACGTCTTGTGGCAAGCCTGTCTTCCTCGCCGATCTTCGTGCCTGGTTGCCCTACGATCTGCGGTCGCTGGCGGAGTTGTTCCTGCGCGATCCCGGTCTGAACGTGGCCATCGAGCCGTTTTACTCGGCACTCGTGCGTCTGACCGGCGGTGCTGCGGCGGGTGGTTGCCGGTCGCTTCGGCAGATGTACCGCGAAGCCTCGCCGATCCGCTGTCCGGATTTGCATTGCGCCACCTGTGAAGCCTTCAAGTTCTGTCGGGGTTTCTGGCTTGATCCGCAACCGCTGGACGAGCATTGCCGCGCGTGGCGGGAGGTGCACGCGATGATGGCGAGGCTGGTGGCCTGATGAGGGCGGCAGCTCGGCGCTTCGCTTTGACCTGGCCTACGGGGTTGATTCGTCTCGGCTTTCGGCAGCCGGGCAACGAAGGGTCGGGTGCAGATACAAGCGGCAGGTCGGCGCTTCGCTTTGACCTGCCCTACTGTGCCGAAGCGGGTATGTCTTGAGCGCGGCGGATCGGCGGAAGGTCGTGTTCAGCCGGCCTGAGCCTGAGTCTGCGGCTGATGGGTGCGGAACCGGGGCCAGCGGATCTCGGCGACCGTGTCGGCCTGGAGGTCGCGCGACTCGACGGCCGGCGGCTTGGAGGCAGGGTCAGCCGGGACAGAGGGATGTCGTTGTTCATCGAACTGCCGTCCGGCATCGATCACTTCGACCAGGCTGCCGGCGCTCTTGGCGATTCTGGCCAGCATTTGTCGGCGAGCCTCGATGACGCGGTCCATCTGTTGTTGCTCGGCGGCGAATTCGGCAAGTCGCTTTGCCAACTGTTTCTTGCAGTCGGCCAAGTAGGCGGCAAGTTCATTCTTCGATTGTTCGGTTTTGCCGGCGATCTGCTGGGAGATGGTTTGACCGGCCGCAATGGCCTGCTCGATTCTGCCGGCGATTTGCTGACAGACGGTCTGGCCGGCCGCAACGGCCTGTTCGAGACGACTCGCGGTGCTCTCGGCTCTGGAGAACACCGCTTGCCATTCTTTCGAATTAAGTTTGGCGTCAATCGCCGCGTGGCACTGTCGCATTCTCTGCAGAACCTCCGCGGCCATGCGGGCCGAAGCCCTGAGTCGCTCGGCCTCTTGGCGGACTTCATCAGTTCCTCTGCGCCAGCCGTCCAGCATCCGGTCGGCCTCGCCCTTTGCTTCGACGGCTTTCTTCTGCCATTCCTGCAGAAATGCCTGCGCGTTGTCCCAGCTTGCTTCGAGGCTTGCCTGCCAAGCCTGCGTCGCCTCGCGGATGGTGGAGGACATTTCTCGAAGATCGGCGGCCGTCTTGCCGGCTTCCTCGATATCCGCGCGAAGCGAATCGCGCTGCTCCTGTGCCGCGGCTACGACGTCGCCCAGCTCAATGCCGGCGCGTGGCGACAGTTCGAGGCGGATTCTGCGCGGCCTGCCTTTTTCCTCGAGGATTGACACGCGGCGAGCCGTGTCAAGGGTCTTTCCCGCCACGGCTCGCAAGCCCCGTTCGTGGAGCTCGCGCGTTTTCTCGAAACCCGCTTCGCAGGCGGCCAAGCGAGCGGTCAGGTCGGTGATCTGCTCGGTGTAGGCCGCACGGATGTCCTGAAGCTGTTCAGTGGTGGCGACATCCTTGGGCAGGGCATTGAGTCGCGCGAGCAGATCGCCGGCGCGGCGATCGAGATCTTGCGCAAGGGATTCGACTTCCCGGCGGTGAGCGGCGAGCATCTCAAGGATTCGGCTCGCATCGGCGGCCTGTCGACGCCGGATCTCGTCCAGTTCCCGCTTGTCACCGGCCTGGGCGGCCAGATCGTCCAGGGCCTTCTGGGTCTGTTTCCAATCGGCTACTACTTGCTCAAGCTTGTTCTCCAGGTCCTGTCGCTGCTTTCCGAGGGCGCCGAGCAGCTCGCCGAAGTCGGCCTGATGTCGATTCCGGATGTCGGTGAGGCTCGAGGCGTCGGCTTTGGACGCGATCAGTGCCTCGATCTGATCCCGCAGCCCGAGGTATCGCTCTTCGAGGTTGTCGAGTATCTCCTGGGTGTCGTCGCGGTTGCGATCGATTCGTTCAAGGATTCTTCGCCCCGTTTCGGCCTGGGCGGCGCGCACCTCATCCAGCTCAGCACGGCTGACCGTTTGACTTTTCAGTTCCGCCAGGATCCGGGCGACCGACGCATTCTGGGCCAGGGTGCGCTTTCGAATCTCCTGGAGCTGCTGCGCCTGCTCGATGACCCGCTTGGACAGCGCCTCAAACTCGGGCAGCGTTTCACCTCGGCCTTTTTCGCCCCGCTTCCTGATCCATTCACTGAGCTGCTGGAGCGAGGCCGCGATGCCGGCCAGCCGACGCTCCATGTCCGACGCGGCGGCTTCGTGAACTGACTTGAGCCGTCTGACCTCCTCGGCGCCGGCGGTCTTCCTTTCCAGAGACTTCAGTGCTTCTTGCGTGGCGTTGAACTGTGAGGCAACATGCCGGCCCAGGTCGATAATTGCCTGCTCGCTGTCCGCGAGTCGGCGCTTGAGCATGTCGATTTCCTTTTCGGGTTTCCGGGCGGCTGCTTCATCCAACTGATCAGTCCTCTCGGTGTTTTTCAATGGCGGCGTCGATTCCTGAGATGCTTCGGTTTGTTCGCCTGTCTCGCGGTCGGCGATTCGCGAGCATTTCCGCTTCATGGCGCTCATGAAGTCGGCCAGCCGTCCACCGTTTTGCGGGGACCGGACGGTTTTCTTGGCTCTCGGTCCTTCGCGGCGCAGTCCGGCTTGCGACGTCTCTTGGCTTCGTGGACATGGTTGATCGGTTGTCTCAGCGGAGAAATCCGTTCCGGCCAGGCGCGCCAGTTCTTCTCTAGCCTTTCGGCAGCGTTCCTCGATCTCAGCATTGTCAACGGGGGTCATGCCGGGAGTCGTGCTGCGGCTTTCGATCACCGTTTCGACGCATTCCTGGATCGAGCGGGTCAAGGTATCGAGGGTTGCTTCTTCCCGCAGGACGTCTGTTGCGGCCGTGGCCCCGGCATCAGCCCTGTTGTCTCGGGGGGAGGTTGCAACCGCCTCGACGGTTGCCGGAT
>DAOOIV010000191.1 GCA_035384605.1 Phycisphaerae bacterium | reverse complement strand
CTGGAAGCTGGCCGCCGAGATGAACGACTCGCTCTGCAGCGAGGCCTTGGTGATACCAAGCAGTAGAGTCTTGGCGGTCGCCGGCTTGGGTTTCCGGTCGCGAGTCGGTGGCGTTCCGCCGTCCTGCTCGATCCTGGCCACGACCTCGGCGAACTCGGTCCTGGGGACGATCTGGCCCGCGGTAAACGTGCTGTCACCCGGATCCTTGATCTTGACGCTCGCGGCCAGCCGCTCGTTCTCAGCCCGGAACCGGAACTTGTCCACTACCTCCATCGGCAGGAAGCGAGTATCCCCCGGATTGTCGATCCGGACTTTCCGGAGCATCTGCATCAGAATAATCTCCAGGTGCTTGTCGTTGATCGTCACGTTCTGGCTGCGGTAGACAGCCTGAACCTCCGAGAGCAGGTAGTTCTGCAGGGCCTCCTCGCCCTTGATCCGCAGGATGTCGTGCGGCACCAGCGGCCCCTCGACGAGCGGGTCGCCCGCCTCGACAAAGTCGCCGGCGTGAACCAGCAACTGCTTGTCCTGCGGAACGTGGTGTTCCTTTTCCATGCCGCCCTCGGAACGAATGATGATAGTCATCTTGCCACGGCGACGATCGGCGCGAATCTCGACCTTCCCGGAGATTTCGGCCATGACCGCCGGCTCCTTGGGCTTGCGGGCCTCGAAGATCTCGGTGACCCGCGGCAGGCCGCCGGTGATGTCCTGCGTTCCGGCGATGGCCCGCGGCTGGCGGGCCAGGAGTGTACCCGGAACGATCTTGTCGCCCTCTGCGACTTCGATACGTGCCTTGGCGGGTAGATAGTGGTAATCGAGCACGCGGCCTTCGACGTCCTCGATGACGATCTGGGGATGTTTCTCGCCCTTGTGTTCGACGACGATGTACTTGGCGCCGGCCCGCTCCTGTTCGAGGCGCACCGTCTCGCCTTCGGTAATGTCATGGAAGCGGACGACTCCCGAGACCTCGGCCAAGATCGGCGTCAAGTGTGGATCCCATGTGGCCAGTTCGGTCCGCGGACCGACTTCCTGGCCTTCCCTTACCACCAGCAGGGCCCCGTAAGGCACCTTGTAACGTTCAAGCTCGCGGTTCTTGGCGTCGACAATGGCCACTTCACCGTTACGCTTGAGGGCCACTTGGCGGGTCCCCTCGCCCTCCGTCGCCGGAACCTCGACCGCGTTCAGATCGTGGAAGACCACGCGACCGGCCTGGATGTTGATGATCTTGTTCTCTGCCACCGCGCGGGTCGCGACACCGCCCGTATGGAACGTGCGCATCGTAAGCTGCGTTCCCGGCTCGCCGATCGACTGGGCGGCGAGAATACCGACCGCCATGCCCTCCTCGACCAGATTGCCGGTCGACATGTCAACCCCGTAACACCGGGCGCACACACCGAACGGACTCTCGCAGGTCAAGGGACTGCGAACACGAATCGTATCCAGGCCGAGTTCCTCAATCTTGGCGGCGATCTCACGCGTAATAACGTCGTTCTCCGCCACGATAATCTGATCCGTGACGGGGTTGCGGATGGTGTCGCGGGCGACACGACCGATGATGCTGTCCCGCAGCGGCACGGCGATCTCCTCGCCCTTGTACACCGCGCCCTTGGTAATGCCGTTGATGGTTCCGCAGTCCAGTCGGGTGACAATGACATTCTGGGCCACGTCGGCCAGCTTGCGGGTCAGGTATCCCGAGTCCGCGGTCTTGAGAGCGGTATCGGCCAGACCCTTGCGGGCGCCGTGCGTCGAGCTGAAATACGCCAGCACCGACAGGCCCTCGCGGAAATTGCTCTTGATCGGCGTCTCGATGATCTCGCCCGACGGTTTGGCCATCAGCGCCCGCATGCCGGCAAGCTGACGGATCTGGTCCACCGATCCGCGGGCTCCTGAATCGGTCATGAGGTAAATGGGGTTGAGATAGAAGCGACCCCGATTCTCGCCGGCAGGAACATAATTACCCTCCTCGTCGCGACGGTCAAACTTGAATTCCTTCATCATCTCCTTGGTGACCTGCTCGCGGGCATGAACCCATACGTCGATGAGCTGGTTGTGCCGCTCCATCGGGGTGATGGCCCCCCGCTGGTAACCGCGCTCGATCTGGTCGACGCGCTTTTGAGCCCGGCTGATGATATCCCACTTGGCCGCGGGAATACGCAGGTCGTGAATGCCGAATGACAAACCGGCCAGAGTGCTGTGCTTGAAGCCGGTGGCCTTGATTCGGTCCAGCAGGTCGATGGTCGCCGCCCGGCCGAGCAGATGGTGACAGTCCGCGATGACGCGGCCCGCCCCCTTCTGGCTGAGCGGATAGTTGTATAAAGGCATTTCCGGCGGGAGCATGTCGTTGAAGATCAATCGCCCGACCGTGGTCTCGACAATGCGATTGGCGGGTACGGGTTCCGGATCGGTTTTCTGCGAGGATACCATCATGGCCCGCTCCACCCGACATCGGATCTTCTGGTGGATGGTGATCTTCTTCTGCTCATAGGCCATCATCGCCTCATGGGGGCTGCTGAAGCACGGAAGCTTGGCCTTCGGATCCGGCAGGTTCGGCGAATAATCCATGGTGAGATAGAAAATGCCCATGACGATGTCCTGGGAGGGAGACATGATCGGGCTACCGTTGGCCGGGCTGAAGATGTTGTTGGTCGACATCATCAGGACGTGGGCCTCCGTCTGGGCCTCGACGGACAACGGCAGGTGCACGGCCATCTGGTCGCCGTCAAAGTCGGCGTTGAAACCCTTGCAGACCAGCGGGTGAATGCGAATCGCGTTGCCCTCGACGAGCACCGGCTCGAACGCCTGAATGCCCATGCGGTGCAACGTGGGCGCGCGGTTGAGGAGGACCGGGTGATTCACGATCACCTCTTCCAGGATGTCCCAGATCTCCTGGTCACGCCTCTCGAGCATCTTCTTGGCGCTCTTGATGGTGTCGGCCAATCCCCGCTCGCGAAGCTTGCGGATGATGAACGGCTGGTAGAGCTCCAGGGCAATCTTCTTGGGCAGGCCGCACTGATGGAGCTGGAGCTCAGGTCCCACGACGATGACCGACCGGGCCGAGTAGTCGACACGCTTGCCCAGCAGATTCTCGCGGAAGCGCCCCTGCTTGCCCTTGATCATGTCGGTCAGCGACTTGAGCGGGCGGTTGCTGCTGCCCAGAACCGGCCGGCGGCACCGTCCGTTGTCGAAGAGAGCGTCGACCGCCTGCTGAAGCATGCGCTTTTCGTTGCGAATGATGACCTCGGGCGCGTTAAGATCAACGAGCTTCTTGAGCCGGTTGTTGCGGTTGATGATGCGACGATAAAGGTCGTTGAGATCGCTGGTGGCGAAGTTGCCGCTCTCCAGCAGAACCAGCGGCCGCAGGTCCGGCGGAATGACCGGGATGACTTCCATGACCATCCATTCGGCCTCATTGCCGCTGTTGCGCAGGTTCTCGACGATCTTCAGCCGCTTGCACAAATCCTTGAGCCGCTGCTTGCTGTTGGTCTTGCCGATCTGGTCCAGAAGCTCGGCGCTCAGCGCCGCCAAGTCCATGGAACGTAGAAGGCTGCGGATCGCCTCGGCGCCCGTCTGAGCAATGAAACCGTTCTCGCCGTACTTCTCGCGGGCCGCCCGATATTCCTCCTCGTTCAGAAGCTGCTTGGGCTTGAGCGGAGAGTCCAGGGGATCGACCACGACGTAGTCCTGGAAATAAACGATCTTCTCGAGGTCGCTGGTCTTCATGTCCAGAAGATTGCCGAGCCGGCTGGGCATGGCCTTGAAGAACCAGATGTGCACGACGGGAGCGGCCAGGTTGATGTGACCCATCCGCTTGCGCCGGACGCGCGAATGCGTCACCTTCACGCCGCAACGATCGCAGATGATCCCCTTGTGCTTCGTGCCTTTGTACTTGCCGCAGGCACACTCCCAGTCGCGCTCCGGCCCGAAGATGCGTTCGCAGAACAGACCGTCCTTTTCCGGGCGATAGGTACGGTAGTTGATCGTCTCCGGCTTCTTCACCTCGCCGAACGACCAGCTTCGAATGTCGTTGGGCGATGCCAGCGAGATCTTCACGCTGCCGTAGTCATTGATCCGATCGTAAATGTTCTCGGCCATTGTTCAGGGTCCTTTCGAAAGGAACCGTTTCATTCGGTTGCCAGGCTTCCGTCGTCGGCTCGCAGCGGACTGCGGCCGCTATCACTTCGGATCGGGGCCCTTCTTCCCGTTTCGTCTGCCCGTGCTTCTTAGCGGCCAGACCAGCAGGACGACCGGGAGTAACGATGACGCGATACAGAGGCCGAAGGACAGGTTGTAAACCGGTTCGCCGACCTTGACCGCCAGCAGCCCTCTCATATCCGATCCTCATTCCCGTCATCCCGCCTCAGCTCACACGGACCTTCTCGAGCTGGATGTTCATACCCAGCCCCTTGATTTCATTGCACAGCACGTCGAACGACACCGGCGTGCCGGCCTCGAGCGTGTTCGTGCCCTTGACCATCGATTCGTAGATCTTGGTTCGACCTTCGACATCATCACTCTTGACCGTCAGCAGTTCCTGCAAGACGTAGGCCGCCCCGTAAGCCTCCAGGCCCCAGACTTCCATCTCGCCGAATCGCTGACCGCCGGTGCGGGCTTTGCCGCCGAGCGGTTGCTGGGTGATCAACGAGTAAGGGCCGGTCGCCCGGGCGTGAATCTTGTCATCCACCAGATGATGGAGCTTATCCATGTAGAGATAGCCGACGGTCACCGGTTGGTCGAACGGTTCTCCCGTCCGGCCGTCGTACAACCTGACCTTCCCGCCCTTCGGCATTTCGACCAGAATCTCGCGCGTCTGGCCGGCATTCTGAATGGCTTGGGGATCCTCCCGGCGCTGCCGGACCCGCTCGTTGGCCTCCTGCACGCAACGATTGATATCCTCCTCGGTGGCTCCATCGAACACCGGAGTAATCGCCTGGAAGCCAAGGATGGCCGCCGCCCAGCCCAGGTGCGTCTCGAGGATCTGACCCACGTTCATGCGCGACGGCACACCCAGGGGGTTGAGCAGGATGTCGACCGGCGTGCCGTCTTCCAGGAAGGGCATGTCCTCCTCGGGTAGGATCCGGGCAATGACCCCTTTGTTTCCGTGCCGACCCGCCATCTTGTCGCCGATGGCCAGTTGTCGCTTGGTGGCCACGTAGACCTTGACCATCTCGAGGACGCCGGAAGGCAATTCGTCGCCCCGCTTCATCTGAGACAGCTTGCGTTCCCGCTCGTCAATGATGTCGCGGATGCGCGGCCAGTACCGATCGATCACCTTCATCGCAGCGTCGCGAGCCGGGGCCGACTTAATCCACTTGATGGTGCCCGACTCGATCTGGGCCTTGAAGGACTCGACCTGCTCGAGAATAACCTCCATCGATTCGGATTTGCCGACCTTCTGTTTGGTGGAGGGGTCGACCATCACTTGCCCGGTGACTTCCTCGATGGTCTCGCACATCTTGCGG
>DAOOIV010000190.1 GCA_035384605.1 Phycisphaerae bacterium | reverse complement strand
GGTGGGTTCCGGCCTTCTCCCAACTCGGCGGAAAGTGATCGAGTCCTGTTCTTTTCCATGCCGCATCGATGGCCGAGCGATAATCCTTGATCTCCGTAAGCAGGGCGTCCTGGTCGCCGGTCTTGCCGAGGATCCCGGCGGCGTCGGCCGTGCAGATCATGCCTCGCAGGTTCCAGAAGTCGTAGCCGACGATGTGGTGTTTGCCGTCCCAGAGATACTCGCCGTCCGCCACGGCCGCAGGCAAGACGCCCGCGAAAGGCGAGTCGGCCGTTGCCTGACGCCGGGCCTGCATGGTCCAGTCGACCGCCCGCTTCATCTGCGGGTAGACCTCCGCCAACCATGCCGGATCGCCGGTGATCTTGTAGTACTGCCACAGGGCCCACACTGCCTGCCCGTTGGCATCGAATTGGCCCTTCTGGGTCTCGAAACGTCCGTCCGGCCGCTGGGTGGCAAGATAGTGCCGGATGGCCTTGGCCGCCGGATCGTCCAGACCGGCCTCCTCCAGTTCCATCACCTGGTAGGCCCCGTCGCGGATGTAGAACTCGTCGTAAAACCCCTCGCCGCCGCGAAGCTGGCCGTGGTCGTTGGCGATGAGCTGACACACGTGAGCGGCCAGCAGAGCCTGCGTGCTCTTTTCGCACGGGACCGTGATTCGGCCGGCGCTGAGGACCAAGTCTCGCCAGTACTTGACTGTTCTCTCGAGCCACACGGCGGGGTCTTCCTTCTCAAAGTCAACCGCAATGGTTGTATCGAGCGACTCGAAGGGCACCCGCAGCACCATCTCGGCCGTCTCGCCGGCTTTGAGATCTCGCGACAGCTTGCCCATGGACGTGATCTGGCCGCTGTGGGGTTGCACGATCACCGCATCGAGATCCGCGGTTGCCGTCGATTGACCCGTGTTGGCGGCTTTGACTGTGATCCAGTTAAGGTAGTTGTCGCCGTCGGTTGGCCAGTCGAACGCCTTCTGCCAGTCCTTGACCGTCGGCAGGGGGGTGGCCCACATCGTCATGTCATAGCGGATGCTTTCATCTTGGGCGGTGAGCTGCACGACCGGCAGCCACCCATCCATGAGCGTCTTGGTCTGTTCCCGGCTGAGCCGATGCTTGCCTTGACCGATCCGGATCCGCAACTCGCAACCGTCGGACAGCAGAAGCCGGTTGTCAGGAGTGATCCGCGTGCCGTCTTTGTAGTCTTTCAGACCGATGACGCTCCATGAGTTGGAGAAGTAGTCGAAAGGCTCGGCCGCAAGAGATGGCTGCGGGCAGATCAGATTGGCCAGCATGGCCAGCACGGCTACAGTGGAACGGTGCATGCGGTGAATCCTCATGATTTGCCTCCTGCACGGACATGGTGCTCCGGCCGTCAATAACCGTCGATTGATGCAGGTCTCAGCATAGCCTGCGTCAGGTGCTCCCGCCATCGGCCGTCCGACCCGCGATCCAGCACCAGCACGCATGTCGCCCTGTCCGAGTCGATCTCAACCATCGCATTGCGAGAGTCGATCGACAGGTTCTCGTGTTCCCTCCATTGACCGCCCGAGAAATCCAGCACATGAACGCTCGCCGTGTCATCCGCCGTGGTTGAAGACGACATCATGAGAGTGCCTGGCTGGAACGGCGTAACCAGGATCGCCTGAGACTGCCGCAGGTCCTGGCCGTCGAGCGACAACAAGGCCTTCATGCCCATACCGCGCAGCAACGGCTCATCGCCGATCGAAGCCTCGCCGAATGCGTTAACCGCCACGACCTTACCCTCATCTGTGACGGCCGCCAGTGCCGGCCATCCATTCTTCGTGTTCAGTCTCACGTGGCCCGCGGCCGTGTGGACGGTCACTTCCTGATGTCCCGGGTCTGTTCGACGATTGTAAACCACGTGGACCGTGCCTTTGGCAGTGGGTTGGGCCATGACGTGCAACCACGGTTCGTTCGGCTCGATGGGCAAAGGTTTTGCGCTCGTCGTCTCCAGAAACAGGGAGTAGACGTGGCGACGGGGCTCGGCGGCAGCGGCGTCACCGCCCAGTTCGAGCGGATCGAGGCACAAGAAGACGTCGTTGTGGCGAACCAGCAGGGGGGTGCCGTCCGCGCGAGCCTGGAGGACCTGTGCTGCAGACGGCCGCACCCGAATGCACGGGTACAGGGCGTCGGCCAAGTCGTTCGGCTTCGTGGACGTGGTATCCATGCTCGCTTCCATCGGCCGTTCGATGTTCGGATACTCCTCACCAACGAACTCAACGCCGGCCAGCTCCTTCAGACGCTGCGTCCGAGTCCGCTTGCGGTTCTCGTCGTATGAGATGTCGCCGGTGACCAGGATATGCACGCCTCTTCTCGCAAGCGTCAGAAGCTGCTGGTACGTCTCGTCACCAAGAGAAAAGGGCGACGGGTATATGATGGCCTTCGTATCGTCCGGCACGTCCGCAAGGTGATGGTCGTCGATGACGTTGAAATCGTAATGCAGGCCGAGCAGGGTTTCGAAGGTGCGGTCGGCCACATCCCGGCCGATGGCCTCGAAGTTGCCCAGCCGCAGGTTGTTCGGGATGCACACCGTCAGCCTGGATGGAACGTAACGCGGCGCGAAATGCCGCCAGATGAGCGACTGATTGCGATGCACGTACGCAACGTCCTTCGGGATAAGCCGATTCGGATAGAACAACCCCCAAGGGAAAACGGAATCCTGCGCATCCTGCAGGCACCAGTTCTGAACCTTGCCGGCTCCCATGCCCAGTGCGTAGTGTGCGACGGCCATGAACAGTCGAATCTGCTCTTCTTCGCTGCGAACGATGTGGTAGTCGGTTGCCCCATTCTCAACGGTCCAGGCCGGGTGCGTCTTGACGCCGTACTCGCCCAGGGCGACTCCCTTACCGCGAACCCGCAGGTCGTTGAACCGGATCTTGAGCGGCAGAATGTCGATGTCCTTGCCCGGCGTGCTGAAGAAGCCGAAGTTGCTGACATCCTGCCCGTCGATGGTCTGAATGAGGTCCATCCCGGCAAAGGGGATCTGATAGTACTCCGAAGTGATCGGGTGGCCGTTGTCGTGTTTGCGGATCGCCGCGACGTGCGACTCGTTCCAACGCCGGGTGAGCCAGTTCTGAAACCTCATGCGGTCGACGATGGCCGTGTCGTTCCATTTTCCGCCGTCCGGTGGCCAGAAAGCCAGACTGCCCAGCTCTGCGTTGACCGGCGTCGGCGCCCATGCCGCGCGCAGCTTGTCCGTTGTCTCGTAACGATCCTTGAGCCAGCGGTTCCAGAGGATCTCGACCTCCTTCGGATGTTGGCCGAGCATCATCTGATAATCGCCGTTGATGTAGTACAGAAGCCCCGGCAGATCCCTGAATCGCTCGGCATACTGGGCGCACAAAGCGATCTGCCTGGCCAGCATCTCATCGCCGACCGCAACATTGTGCCCGATGAGCATGCCGGGCATGTACACCAGGCCTTGACGCTGCGACAACTGCCCCATGGCGCGAAAGTCTCGCCAATCATCCTCGGTCATCTCCCAGTTCGGACGGACGTGGTTCAGGTTTTCGTAGAGATTCAGGCCGATGTCCACGCAGGCCTGCATATCCGTTGCCCAAGTCAGCGGATTGCTGTATGACGACTTGTAGGCGTAAGAATAAGCGTCCGTGCCGAAGAGGAACATCGGCCGGCCGTTCAGCGTGAAGTAGTTGTCCCTGAAACGCAGTTCGGGGCCGGCCTTGATGGCGGCAGCACTGTCGACCACGAAACCTGTGGTCATTTCGTCGATGATGGCACTGTCCGGGGTGCCCCTGGGCGGTTCGAGGATCGCTCTGACCTCATACAGGTTCTGCGGGGTCTCGGGGATCGTGATTTGGGCGGCGATTTCCTCGGCCTTGCCCGCGGGGATCGTCACGACGTATTCCTGGCGAAGGGGCGGCGCGCCGTCCGGTTCGTGAGGATCGCCTTCCGCGCCGGAAGCGGTGATGGTGATCTTGACCCGGCTTGCCGACCGGCCACGGTTGTCGATGGCGACCGAAGCCGTCGCCTGTTCGCCGGGCTTGTAGAATCGATGGTCGGTCTTGAGGTTTCGCAGGAAGGTCTTGGCTGTCATGAATCGCGCCACATTTGCCAGACCTTGGGCCATCGCCCCGTGCGTTTCGGCGAACAGATTGACATTGTCGACGCCGAAATAGGCCCAGCATGAACCCGCATAGTGGCCGTTGTAGTGGACCAGCATTGCTCCAGCGGCTCCGCGATGACGGCCATAGCGGTCAACGGTCTCGAAAAGCGGAATCCAGCGGGCGTTGTTGCTGCCGATCACTCCCGAGGCCGCCCAGCCGGTCAACGGCTGAGACACACCGATCTCACTGGCAAAGAATCGCTGCCCAGCGGCTGTGCGGATTCCGACGGCGCGTTTGAGCGGATACGAGGGATCGAACATACCGATCTGTTCAGGTGCCACGACCAACCCGTCCATCGGCTTGCCGGTGGAGGTGTTCATCGGACGAACTCGGCCTCCGGTGATGTCTGACAGGCGGATGTCATCGAACCAGGCGGCGCCGTGTGTCTGGTAAAGGCCGAACTTGACCACCAGTCGCCCCACATTGGGCCCGGTGGTGACATTCAGCTTGTGATGTGTCCAGTTGGTGGTACCGCGAGCCACGGCAAAGTCGTTGAAGGTCACCAACGTGCCCTGGCCATCGTGCTGATACAGGGCGATGTAAGCCATGCCCGTCTCGATGACCCTTTCCGAGCGAAGCCAGCCGGAGACCTGGTACATGGTGCCGGGTTTGCATGGCACTTCCTGCCAGAACGTCGGTCCCTTGTCGGCGTCCCCCGGCCGCACGACCGCCTTGGCACACCACTGACCTTCATATGGTGACTCGCGTACGATCAGGCAGTTGGGCGAGGTGCGAGTCCACTGCCCGGCGGACGCACGGCCGGGCTCCGCCAGTTCTTGCACGCGTTCCATGTCGCCGTTAGCGATGAGGGACCGATCCTTGCGCGTGGTCTGCTCCAGGCGAGTTCTGCAGACATCCTCTTCGCTTCGCCACTGTCCGTTCTCGAATCGAAGCAGATGATTGAAGGCGTATCCTCCCATGGTGATCAGATTGCCATCGTCGTGGAGAAACTTGATGACATTGTCTCGGGCCTCAACAGGGAAGCTCTCGCCGGTCGGCAGGACGAGGATGTCGAAAGCTGTTGGATTGAGAATGCTCTGGTCTGCCATCTCCTTGGCGGAGATCAGTCGCGTCTGGAGACCGGCCCGCCGCAGGATGGCCGCGATCGTCTCGGGCGACGAGGCTGTTCCTTGAACCGGCATGTCCGGCTGGTGCAGGATCGCGGCAGCAGGCCGCGTGGCGGGTACCGGCTGGGTCGCCGGCTGCCCGAACGCCTCAATTCCATTGAACAGCATCCAAAAAACACAGAAAGACCGCAAAGCACGCTCCATACGTCATACTCCTTGCAGGTTCGCAATATCGGCGTCACGCCGACGATGGTAATCGCAACGAACGTTTGGTACCATGCGGGCCGTGTCGGCGCCGGTCTGAACATGCTGTAAATCCGCCGGTTTGATGATGCGGTG
>DAOOIV010000189.1 GCA_035384605.1 Phycisphaerae bacterium | reverse complement strand
CCTGGCGCTATCGCTAAGGCCATTTTTGGCTCACAAGTGTTCAACTTGGGCTAATAGCTTCCATAACAGAGCAGTGAGAATCGATGGCGACCACATCATAATACCACGGGGATAAACCCCGTGGCTCGTCAAGAGGCTGACTGCTGATTGCTGAAAGCTATTCTTCCCACCGATCCAGCCAATGACGTATCCGCATGGCCGTCGGGTCGATGCGGTGGTCGCTGCGGATTTCGACCGTTTTCGTTGATCCCGGCAACATGTCAAAGAAGTTGTCGCTGAGCAGGACGCCCTCGCTTTCGATGCCGTCGATATGCACCATGCGGGCGTAGTTGACGGTGCTGAAGTTGATTCTCATGACGTAGTGCGGGCCGGGCTTGTATGAAAGCGGGGCGGGTTTTCGGATGCTCTCGCTGGTTCGCCAGCTCAGCTCGGGCACCGGCCAGTGGATCTCCCGCCACGGCCGATGGAAGAACGACGTCTCGGCCAGCGATCTGGCTCCGGTTCCGAACGACGCGAACAGATAGGAGTCGGGCGTGGCCTTGACCTGCTTCTTGCGGATCGATGCCGCGAGCTGTGCCGAATTCGCGCCGACTCTCACGCGGCACTTGCGCGACCAGACGGGTTTGCCGGCAACGCGGCCCTGGCCGAAGGTCAGCGTCCCGGCCAGCGGCTTGAGCGTGTCGTTGACCACATACACGGCATAGTGATCCGGCTCGTCGATGATCGCGGCGATGATAGGCGCGAAACCGCGTTTCCCGGCATAGTAAGCCGGCTTGGGTACCAGGTAGTAATCGACCACGGACCAGCTTGCGCACGGCCAGCAATCGTTGAACATCCAGAACATCGCTCCGGCGTTTTCCCACTTGCGGCGGCGATGGTGTTCAATCTCCGCGCGGATCAGCTCGGCGTGGAAGGTCGACGCGCAGCGGACGAAGCCTTCCGCGTCGCTGATCTCGCCGACCAGCGTCGAGGCCATCTTGGCCTGCACCTGGGCGAACGTCTCGGGGATGGTGTTGTACGGGTTGTCCTGGACGTGGTATTCCATTTCCTCGCTGATCGGCCAGATCTTCTCCCGGGGAACGAACTTGATCAGCGACTGCATTCGCGTCGGGCCGTGGTAGCCGAACTCGGAATTGAACACCGTGTTGTAGTCCCGCAGTTTCTCCCGCCAGCAGGTGATGCCTGCCTGGTAGGCATCCTCGTAGCAGCCGCCGTGCGAGTCGCCCGAGTTCCTATCATTGCCCAGGTCGGTGTAACTCTGGGGACTGGCCGGTCGATAGGGGCGGGTGGGGTCGAGGTCGGTGCATACGCCCCGGATGATGACGTGGAACAGCCGCTCGCCGTAGCTGACCTTGAACCCGGCCGAGCCGGTTTTCTCGTTCCCGCCGCACCAATACACCACACACGGCCGGTTGCGAAGGCGCTTGACCTGGTATTCGATTTCCGGAATGACCTCGTCGATGAATGCCGGATGATCGTCCGGGTAGTCGCTGCAGGCAAACATGAAGTCCTGCCAGACCATGATGCCCAGTTCGTCGCAGGTGTCATAGAAAGCGTCGGATTCGTAGATCCCGCCGCCCCAAACGCGGAGCATGTTGAAGTGGGCATCCTGAGCGAGGTGGACCAGATGCCGATATCGGTCCGGCCTCAGCGTGCCGGGGAAACAGGAAGGCGGCACCCAGTTGGCCCCTTTGCAGAAGATCGGCGTGTCGTTGATCTCGAAGCGAAAGCTCAGACGATCGCTGCCGAGCGGCTCCTCAACGAGCCTGACCTCGCGGAACGCGAACCGACCCTCGACCTGGTGATGCGCGCGGCCGTTGCGGATTAGTGTGATGCGGTACTTGTACAGCGGTTGTTGCCCGTAGCCGTTGGGCCACCAGAGCTGGGGTTTCGGCACACAGAGCGTGCAGAAATTCTTCTGGCCGGTGATGGGGATTCCGTGCCGGATCGGTCTGGCCTTGACCGGCTTGGCCAGGTTGAACGGTCCGGTGATCTCGACCAACAGGTTGCCCGTTGGCTTGACGGTTTCCGCCGCTCTGTCCTCGGTACTGCTCTGGTCAAGATCCTGCCGACAGGTTCTCTCATCGAGGGTCATGTGAAAGGTGACATGGCCGTCGTTTCTCGCCCGGACGGCCACGTCCATCACCCGGCCGCTGTCGAACGACTCAAGCCGCACGCTTCGCCAGATTCCCAGGGCGGGAAGATGGGGGGCCCAGTCCCAACTGAACTGGCACTGAGCCTTGCGGGCGAAAACGCGAGGCGTGTTGAAGCAGGCGAAGTACTTCTGGTACGGGTTGGCCTCCAGGATTCGCAGCGTGGCCCCTATGCGAACGACCAGCGTGTTGCGCTGCCCGGGCCGGATCACGTCGGTGACGTCCATGCGATAGGCGCGGTGGCTGTTGCGGGTCTGGCCGACCATGTGCCCGTTGAGCCACACCGTGCCGAACAGGTCGATGCCCTCGAATACCAGCTCGGATCGCTGCAACACGAAATCGGCCGGTACGTCAAAGTCCCGTCGGAACCACCATTCGCGTTCACCCGTCCAGCGACATTGCTCGACGTTCGTGCCCATGAACATGTCCGACGGCAGCCGGCCCGCTTCGACCAATGTCGGGTGAATGTCGCCCGGCACCGGCGTGGTCAACCAGTCGTCAGTCGGGCACGCGGCATCAAACGGACGCGCGGCCTCGCCTCGTTCATGATCGAAATCCTTCAGCAACCAGTCGCCGTCGAGTGTGATCGTGTTGACAGGCATGGGGGGCTCCCTGGGAGCATCAGAAGTTCTCAGTCTTCAGTTGTCAGTTTTCAGTCGGACGGGCTTTTTGAGCCGCTTTTATTCGTCGTATTGCCCGGCGGATTTCGGCTGAAACTGATCACTGACGACTGACAACTACCTCAGATAACTCGCTATCTCCTCAAACGTCTCACAATAACTCATGCACAACGTCTTCGTTCCGCTCTCTGCGATGTTGCCTCCGGCCAGGCCGATGGCGGCAAAGCCCGCCAGGCGGATGGCGCAGACGCCCGCGCCGCTGTCTTCAATCCCGATCACGTGATGCCGTCGCTCGAAGGGAATGCCGAGCCCGACTCGGGAGGCTTCGGCATACAGCCACGGATGCGGTTTGGGCGACAGCTCGCCGAGCGTGCCGACCTCTCCGTGACGAAGCGGGTAACCCGCGGTGATGATCGCATCGTAAAACCCTTTCGGGTCGCCCAAGTTCATGGTGCGGAACGCCGAAACGATTTCGGGCCAGGCTTTCTCGTGAAGCCCCGACGACACGAGCGCCACCTTCACGCCGGTTGCCTTGAGCTCGCGCAGAAAGTCCTTGAGTCCCGGCGTGGGGGTGAAGGCGTTTTCGCGGCCGCGGCCGGCAAGAATCGCGGCCATCTCGCGGTGGGTGTGCTCAAAATAGTAGCGGCGGGCCTCCTCCACCGTCTTGTCCGGACAGTACTTACGGATGCAGTATTGCAGATGCTCCGAGACGCTGTGCCCCGAGACGAACGGCAAGTCCGCCTCTTCCAGCTCAAACCGCGGGTTGTCCAGCAGGCTGGCCGTGGTCATCTCGATGATCCAGATCCAGAAGTTCTCGCTACGCACGCTGGTGCCGTCGAGGTCCATCAACACCGCCTCGACGGGCGGGTCGAGTCGAACCGGATGTACCGGGTAATATGCCGCGTAGCCCATCGCGGACTTCACGTGTGCCAGGGTGTGACCGGCAAACGCGACGAACTCCACTTTGCGGTCGCCGGTGGCAGTGACCGAGACAACCCCGTCCCGTCCGACGTGGAAGCGGCCGTCTGCGGTGGCCGGCAGCGGAATAAGACCCGATTCTTCCGATATCGTCCCGATGGCCGGTATGTCGGCAATGATACCCATGTCAATCCAACTCAATAACAGATCCGTACAGTCTACCGGATTGGGCCGATTTCACAACGGTTGCGATTGACAGCGTTCCACCCGCATCAGCATAATGCGAACGGCTTATGCGAGGGCGTCCGGCGAAATCGAGTCTCGGAGGACGAGCTATGACAATCAGGACAGGCTTCGGAATCCTGATTCTGTGCCAGCTCGCGTCGATTGCGGGCTGTGCGGCCGTCAAGCCGTCCACCCCGAATGTGCGGCGTGAAGTGCCCGTGGCCGTGTTGCGGTCGGCACCGCCGATGGAGCTGCCCGGCGCCGCCATGCCCGAGAAGAATGTGACCGGCCTGGTTGACTGTAACAATCCTGTTCACTGGGACGGAGACGCCATGTACGTGTTCTCCTCCGTCGGTTATGCCGATCGCAGTGAGGGGGCTGATCTTTTCTCGCTGAAGGGGCCTTCGGTTCGCACGCGCTACGATAATGATGCCGACCCGTCCATCGGCGGCCGGTGGATCGAAGCCACCTTCAAGCACGAGAGCGGCGTGCTATACGGTTGGTATCACAATGAACCGCCTCAAGTCTGCGGACCGCACAAACGGCTGACCGCTCCCCGGATCGGGGCGGCGATTTCTTTCGACAACGGTCTCAACTGGAAAGATCTTGGTATCATCCTGACCGCCCCTCCGGACTCGCTCTATTGTGAGACTCCCAACCGGTATTTCGCAGGGGGCAGTGGGGACTTCTCGGTGATCCTCGATCAACAGAGGCGGTTTTTCTACTTTCTCATCAGTACTTACAACCGCGACGTGGCCGAGCAGGGTGTTGCCATTGCACGCATGGCCTTCGCCGATCGCGATCATCCGGTCGGTAAGTTGTTCAAATGGTGCAAAGGTGCATGGCGTGAGCCGGGGCTGGGCGGACACGTGACGCCGGTTTTTCCCGCCAGGTCGGACTGGCACCAGGAGAAGGTCGATGTCTTCTGGGGGCCGTCCATTCACTACAACGCGTACTTGGACCAGTACGTTATCCTGATGAACCGGGCGATCGACACGGAGTGGACCCAGGAGGGCATCTACGTGATTTTCTGCCCTGATCTGTCGGATCCCAACGGCTGGGCCACGCCGGTGAAGGTCTTTGACGGCCGGGGGTTCGCCCCCAGGCAGAACAATTGGTGGTATCCGCAAGTCATCGGTATCGACGCTTCGCGGAAGGAGACGGACAAACTGGCCGGTCGCGTTGCCCGCTTTTTCATCCGAGGCAAGTCCGCGTGGGAGATCGTGTTCCTCCGTCCGGGAGAGAAGCTGTGAGCCTTTGGAACCTAACAGCCGGACACCTATGCCGGGTGCCATGCCCACGGTTTTGCGTGGGCATGTGCCTTTAGTCTCTTCCGTCGCAACTGGTGTGCATTTTGCGCGCATGTTTCCGGATTGAAGCGCGCTTGGGTTGCGGCCCGCAAAAAGGCGGCCCTTTTTGGTTTCACAGCTCGGCGAACGGGATAGCCGTCACGCCGGGTGCCAGGGACAGTCGGATGTTTCCGGGATGGACGACGTATCCGGGTGCCGCCCCCTCGCCGTATGCGTCTCGAAATGCTAAGGTACCAGCCGCCATCGCTGGTTGTGGAGTCGCCAACAGCTTCACTTCAATGGGAACAAGTCGTCCTTCCGTTTCAACGACGATGTCCACCTCGGCGC
>DAOOIV010000188.1 GCA_035384605.1 Phycisphaerae bacterium | reverse complement strand
TCGTCGACACGATCCATGTGACGCACCCGGCCACCACCGGCCAGCCGCTGGAGATTGTCGTCGGGCAATAGGGGCTGAGATGGATAGTTGAGGAAAGGAGCGGCCTATATCTGCCCTACAATTGCAGGTACATCGCCACACATGTTTAGTCCCTTCCGTCGCGACTGGTGCGCATTTTGCGCGCATGTTTCTGGATCGCAGACCACTTGGGTTGCGGCCCGCAAGAAGGCGGTCCGCCTTAGGAAAGCCCTTGTGGATTGGACGTCCTGTGCCGAATCAACGCTGTCTCCGGAGCTCACCGACGGTGGGTTCACGGGCGACGGCAAAACACGGCCCATTCTCAATTCTCCACTCACAATTCTTCATTCCCTGTGCGTTGCCCTACCCAGCGCTGGGGTTGAGTCGGGTCTTGACTTTGCCGAAATGTGGTATATACTGATAGTCTCCTGGCAATGGTTGCCGGGATTCGAAGGGAGTCCAGCGATGATCGCCAGATACAGCCAGTCTTGGACCATGCAGGCGGACGCGTGCGGACCGCGCGCTCGCCATGCCCAGGGGGCGGTATTTTGCGGTACGCCGGTCAAGGGCATTAATTGCCGAGGTGAACCGTAGGGCTGAATTGAGATTCCGAAGAATTTCCAGGCCTTGCGGTTCACCGGAATCGCAAGGCCTTTTTGTTTGAGTCGGATTCTCGGCGCTTTCAGAGCGCGCGAGAGTGACCGTGTTTTGACATGCCGGCGGCATGATGGGGAGGCTTTGCGCGCCGGCAGACGGTGATTGAAGGGCGGAGGCTCGCTCGCGCGTGCGAGCGCCGGCTTCTGCAAGGTTCTGTTACCAGGGCAGCCCGCAGGGAAGCGGGCTGCCCGCGGAGTGTATGCCATGGCGACTCTGACCCGTGCTGCGTCGGGCGCGAAGTACCGAACCGACTCTTCGGCCATGACCACCGTGCCCGCGCGAGTCGTCTTCTATGAAGGGCAGCGAATCTACTTCAGCCCGATCGAGCCTGAAGATGAGCCGCTGGTGCGCCGGTTCATCAACGATCCGGGCAACTGGCAAGGCCTGATGCATCGCGGTCCGGTCAACTCCTGTCGCGAGCGGGAGTGGGTCGAGTCGCTCGGACGCGACGAGAAGGACTGTGTGTTCGGCATCGTCGTCCGCGAAGGCGACCGCCTGATCGGCGTGACCGGCCTGCACAACATACACGCCGTCAATCGCAGCGCGAGTTTCGGGATCAACATCGGCGATCGGACCTTTCAGAACAAGGGCTACGGCACGGAGGCCACATTGCTGTGCCTGAGATACGGGTTTGAGGAACTGAACCTCAACCGCATCGCCTTGTCGGTGTTCTCGAACAACCCGCGGGCGATCCGGTGCTACCAGAAGGCAGGCTTCGTCCAGGAAGGCTGCCTGCGTCAGGCCGTCTTTCGGAACGGGCGGTATGAGAATGAATACCGGTTCGCGGTACTCAGAGAAGAATGGGAACTGGGGCGGCAAAGATGATCTCGGTCGGGGTGACTCGTTGGATGGCGGGCCGGGCCGGCAGTCATTGGGCAATCGCCCAGTCCTGCAGGTCCGGCCCCGCCAGGCGGGGTGAACGCGAGATGAGGGCCTTCTCGCCTGGAACAGTGTTGTGGCCCGGGCGTTGCAGAGACAGGAAGCGATTTCTCCGGTTGCTCAAAGCAGCTCGGCAGGGAGCTTTTCGTCGGTGTCCGCGGCGGCGTTTTCGCGATCGACCGGCACGTCGCGACGACTGACAGGCTGGGTTTCGGCAGGTTGAGCGGACGGGCTGCGGGCCGCTGATCTCAGTTCGGCAGGCGGCGGATACTCCGGCGGGCGTGACGCGTGCGCTTCGATGGACTCACCACCGGCCCGGACCTCAAACAGTGCATGGGCATAAGATCGCCAGTCATCGAGCACATCCCGGTCCACCCGGTACCACAGGAACCGTCCCTGTCGCTGAACCGTGACCAGTCGGGCCTCCTGAAGCAGCCTGAGGTGGAACGATACGGCGTTGGGGGCCAACGACACAAGACGGCCCAGATCACCGGCCACCATTGGCTCGCTGCACAAGGCTGCAATAATCCGGCGGCGGTTCGGGTCGGCCAAGGCCTTGAAGATCTCGTCGTGCCGATCGTCCATGCTTCAGGCTTCCTTGAAACAAGAGTCTACGAGGCGGAAGCTCCATGTCAAGTAACAAGACGGGTGACGCTTCCCCCTTCACAAGTGGGACCATGGGAAGCCTCCGCTCGGCCCGAAATCCGTTTCGGGCTGCGAGTCTTGGCGGAATCCTTTCCGCATTCGCTGAAAATGAGGATGGGAATCCTCAACACGGAGAACCCCAGAAGATTTTGGGGCCAGCGGAGTCTTGGCGGAAGCGGAAGGCCCGAGAAGAAGGGTTGATCGCCCAACCGGGACGGGTCGGCATGCCCGCCCAGACTGTCGCGCACCCAAGCCGATGGTTGCAGCTCAATTTGCCACGATATTGACCATCCGGCCGGGGATGCAGATGACCTTGCGGACGGTCTTTCCGGCCAGTAGCTTGCGGACCTGTTCGTCGGCCATGGCCGCGGCTTGCATGGCCGATTCAGACTGGGCCTGGTCAGCCGGCAACTTGATCCGCGCGCGGACCTTGCCGCTGATCTGCACCGGGATCTCAACCTCGGCCTCGACGCACAGGGCCTCGTCGTAGGTAGGCCAATCCTCGAATGCAATCGATCGCTTCCAGCTTGAGCCCATCATCCGTTGCCACAGCTCTTCGCACAGATGCGGGGCGATGGGCGCCAGCAGCTTGAGGAACGGTTCGGCCACTTCACGAGGCAACAAGTCGCCCTTCATCGCGTTGTTCAGCTCGATCAGAGCGGCGATCGCGGTGTTGAAACGCAGGCCTTGCATGTCGCCGGTCACCTTGCGGATCGTGCGGTGCAACAGGCGTCGCAACGAATCCTCGGCCGGCGAATTCGTCAGCTTCAGCGATCCGTCCTCGGCAATGAATCTCCGCCAGACTGCCTGCAGGAACCGGCTCATGCCGACGATGTCACGGGCATTCCACGGCTTGCTTGCTTCCAGCGGGCCCATGTACATCTCATAGATCCGCAGGGTGTCGGTGCCGTATTCGTGGCAGATGTCGTCGGGAGCCACGGCGTTCTTGAGGCTCTTTCCCATCTTTCCCAGGCTTCGAGAAAGAACCTCGCCGGTGGACCGTCGCACGAACCGGGCGTCCTTTCCCTCGCTCCGTTCCTCCACGTCGCGAACATCGACGTACATGCCACGGGCATCCTGGTACGCATAGGCTTGGATGTATCCCTGGTTGAACAGCCGCCCGAACGGCTCGGGCGAACTGACATAGCCAAGGTCGAAAAGCACCTTGTGCCAGAACCGCGAGTAGAGCAGGTGCAGCACGGCGTGCTCCGCGCCGCCGACGTACAAATCGACGCCGCCGCACGGCGGTGCGCTTGGACGGTTCACAGGCGCCATCCAGTACTTCTCGATTTGGGGATCGACGAACGCCCGGTCGTTGCGGTTGTCGAGATACCGCAGATAGTACCAGCACGAGCCCGCCCATTGCGGCATGGTGTTCAGCTCGCGGCAGAATTCCCGCACGTCGAGGCCGGACGGCGGAGACTGACCGGGCTTGAGCAGCTTGACCGTGCCGGCATCGGTCACGTAGCCGCGAACGCTGACCCAGTCTTTCGCGCGCCCGAGCGGAGGCGCGGGGGGGGCGTTGGGATCGTCCGAGGCTTGTGGCCTGTAGTCGTCGATCGCCGGCAGTTCCACCGGCAGCTCGCTCTCGTCCAGTGCCAACACCTCACCGGTCTTGGTGTCGTGTACGATGGGGAACGGTTCGCCCCAGTAGCGCTGACGGCTGAACAGCCAGTCTCGAAGCTTGTAGTTGACCGCTCCCTTGCCGAGCCCCTTCTCTTCAAGCCATGCGGTGATCCGCTTCTTGAATTCGGGTGTGCTCAACCCGTTGAACCGGCCTGAATTGACCGCCGTGCCGTCTCCGGTGAACCCTCGCCAATCCTCCCCGCCGGGCGGCTGCACGACCTGCACGATCGGCAGGTTGAACTTCAGGGCGAACTGGAAGTCGCGGGTGTCGTGGGCGGGAACGGCCATGATCGCCCCGGTGCCGTAACCCATCAGCACGTAATCGGCCACCCAGATTGGAATCTTCTCGTTGTTGACGGGATTGATCGCATAGGCACCCGTGAAAACGCCGGTCTTCTCCTTATTATCCGCGGTGCGATCCAGATCGGATCTGTGTCTTGCCTCCTCGACGTATGACTGCACGGCTGCCCGCTGTTGCCGCGTCGTGATCCGGGCGACAAGCTCGTGTTCCGGCGCCAGGACCATGTAGGTTGCCCCGAACAGCGTGTCCGGTCGCGTGGTGTAAACGCGGATGACCTCCTCGGAGCCATCGACGGCGAAGTCGACCTCGGCGCCTTCGCTGCGGCCGATCCAGTTGCGCTGCATGAGCTTGATGGCCTCGGGCCAGTCGACCATATCCAGATCGCGTTCCAGCCGGTCGGCGTACCTGGTGATGCGCAGCATCCACTGCCGCAATGGCCGCCGGTAAACCGGGTGATTACCTCGATCGCTGCGGCCCTCGTTGGTGACCTCTTCATTGGCCAAAACCGTTCCGAGGGCCGGGCACCAGTTGACGGGGATCTCGTCGATGTAGGCCAGCCGCTGCCCGTCGATGACTGACCGGCGCTCGTCCGGGGACAGTTCCTCCCACTTGCTCAGCCCGACGGGGCGACCCGTGATCGCAGAGGTAGTCGGCCACGTGGCCACTTTTCCATCCGGCGTCACCGCGAGCATCCCCTGCTCCAGCTTGTGGATCAACTCGTCGATCGGCCGGGCGGCGTCCGCCTCGGGGTCGTACCAACTGTTGAACAGCTTGAGGAAGATCCACTGCGTCCACTTGTAGAATCCGACGTCGGTCGTGGCCAGTTCGCGGTCCCAGTCGTAGCCCAGGCCGAGGCGCTGCATCTGGGCCCGCATGTTGTCGATATTCTTCTGGGTGGTTTCGCGCGGCGGCACGCCGTGTTCGACGGCGAACTGCTCGGCCGGCAGGCCGAACGCGTCGTAGCCCATCGGATGCAGAACGTTGTAACCGCGCATGCGCAGGAAGCGAGCGTAGATGTCGGTGGCAATGTAGCCCAGGGGATGGCCGACGTGCAGACCCACGCCGCTGGGGTACGGGAACATGTCCAGCACGTAGAACTTCGGCTTGGCCGGGTCAAAGTCGGCGTCTCCCGGCTGAGGTGTGCGAAAGGTCTTCTGCTCGATCCAGTACTTCTGCCATTTTGCCTCGATGGCGGCGAAATCATAACGCCCGCGTTCCGAACTCATCACTGCCTCTCTTCGGTTCGATCACCCCCCCGGCTTCGACGACCATGGTCGGCTCCCGGCGGAGGCAAACATGATACCCCCCGTTCCTGGTGCGAGCAAAAGACATGGCTCGACGCGGTTCGCCCGCAGTCGCGGCTCGACGCACTTGGCTGGAACACCGCGTCCTGCTAGACCCAAAACAAGCGAACTCCGGTGGCAGTTTTGCGCGATCGGCGGCCGATCGCCGC
>DAOOIV010000187.1 GCA_035384605.1 Phycisphaerae bacterium | reverse complement strand
GCGAGCTGGGTTCAGACCGGCGTGAGCCAGGTCGGTCCCTATCTGCCGTGGGCGTATGAGACTTGAGAGGATGTCTTCCTAGTACGAGAGGATTGGAAGGCACCAGCCTCTGGTGTACCTGTTGTCGCGCTAGCGGCAGCGCAGGGTAGCTATGCTGGGAAAGGATAAACGCTGAATGCATCTAAGTGTGAAGCCCCCCTCAAGATGAGGTCTCGACGACTCTTCGGAGTCGGTAGGCCCCTGGAAGACTACCAGGTCGATAGGCCGGAAGTGTAAGGACAGAAATGTCTTAAGCCGACCGGTACTAATGGCCAATCGCTTGATCGTATGAATGATGTGCTGTTTTTAGGCCGTCATTCGCTGAGTACACCGCGAGGCTCGAAGATGGAGCGCGGTAATGCTGAAGTCGCTGCCTGCACACACCTATCCGACTGACGTTTCAAACCGCCGGCCAAGGCAAACGCGGCCGGCGGTTTTTTTTTGCGCCGCCTGCCGAAAGCAGGCACGTGATCACCCGTGGAAGGAACGTCCGCGACAACCGATGGGTGGGAAACGCTCGACCTAACTCGTTCGCGCCCGGTCCGTTCGTGCGCGGACACCAAGCGGGAAAAAGGGTGAGCGAGGGGACTCGAACCCCCGACCCCGAGGACCACAACCTCGTGCTCTAACCAACTGAGCTACGCTCACCATCAACGGCCCGAACCAGGCGTCGGCAACCCAAACCAATAGCCAAGTTTGGCGGACGCCTGCCACCTCCCCAACGGACTAGGATACCTTTGCGGGAGGCGCCGTTCAACGGGGCAAGCGGCCTTGGGTGCATGCCGAATCCATGACCGTTCAGGCGGCTCTTTCAGCACCCCGAGCGTAAGCGAGGGGCCAAGCCGCAGAGCGGCCAATGCCACATGGGGCCGCTCCCTCACGGTTGCGGTTCTGAAAAGCCATAGCGTCTCCCCGCCTGAGCTGTCACAGACCCGTGCATGCCGGGTGCGGACAGTCTGGGCGGGCATGCCGACCGGTCCAGGTTGGGCGATCAAGGCCG
The DNA here is from genome assembly GCA_035384605.1 of Phycisphaerae bacterium. Lineage (NCBI taxonomy): Bacteria > Pseudomonadati > Planctomycetota > Phycisphaerae > Phycisphaerae bacterium. The sequence continues at coordinate 4,552 of DAOOIV010000187.1, read as the reverse complement.
TTCAGCGGGTTTCCCCGCCAAAGGCGCTGCCAGTTCCTTAGATTCTGGCCACCTCCTTTCCGGAAATTCTGACCACATGTGAGGTTGTGATTTCCGGCAGTTTTGCCTCGCAATGGCCGGGGGCAATGGGGCTCCCCGCCGCGAGGAACGAGGAGGATGATCAGTATGTTGGACCGGGTAAAGATTTGGGCATTGCGGCAGGCGGGACACACGTTGGAGGAGATCGCGGCCGCGGTCAAAGTCGGGAAACGTTCGGTACAGCGGATCCTGAAGGAGCCGCCGATCACGAGCCTGGAGTCGGCCCCGACGCCGGGGTCCCGGCAGATCGGGCGTCCGAGCCGGGTGGAGGCCTTCTAGGGCGACGCCGAACGGATCCTGGAAGCCGAGCCGTTGCTGCCGACAGTGGAAGTGTTCAGCCGCCTGCGATCGCTAGGTTACACCGGGGGCAAGTCGGCGGTGTACGAGTTGGTCAGGTCCGTTCGTCCCCGGAAGAACCAGGGGCCTGAGGTGCGGTTCGAGGGGGTGCCGGGCGAGTTCAGCCAACATGATTTCGGCAGTGTGAACGTCACCTATGCCGACGGCACGAGCGAGAAGATCCACTTCTTCGCTTCTCGTCTGAAGTACTCGCGATGGACGCACGTGGTCATCGTCCCGGATGAGCGAGTCGAGTCGCTCATCCGGGCGTTGCTGAAGGCCTTCGAGTCCTTCGGCGGTGTGCCCCTGCGGGCGGTTTTCGACAATCCCAAGACGATCGTTCTCAGCCGTGCCCAGGGGTTCATCAACTGGAACCCGGTTTTCGTCCACGTCCCCGTGGACTACAGTTTCGGGGTGGAGTTGTGCCGGCCTCGGCGGGCCAACCAGAAAGGATCCGTCGAGAACCTGGTGGGCTGGGTCAAGGGCAGCTTCTTCAAGGTCCGCCGGTTCCACGACCGCGCGGACCTGGAGCAGCAGCTCATCGCCTGGCTGGAAGAGGTCAACCTGCAGCGCCCCAGCCGGGCCACCAACCAGATCCCGGCCGAGCGGATGAAGGCGGAGCGGGAACGCCTCACGCCCCTGGCGACCCCGGCGGATGACTATCCCCTGCGGGTGGCAGTGACCGTCGGCACCACCGGCTTCGTGGAGTACGAGCGTATCCGCTATTCCATGCCCCCGACCGCCATCGGCATTCCCGGCACGCTCTTCCTGTATCCCGACCGGGTCCGGATCGTGACCCGCAGCGGGATCGAGGTCGAGCATCCGCGGCGTCCGGCCGTGGGCAACACTTCATATTGCAGCGAGCACCGGGTTGCCCGGCTGGCCGCGGTGCACGGGCAGCGGGCCAAACTCTATCAGAAACGCCAGGAAATCCTCGAATTGGGGCCGCCGGCGGAAGGCCTGCTGACCTGTGGGGGACTGGCCTCCAGCCGGTCGGTTTTCGGGGTTTCGGAATAGGTTTTTTGGCCTGTTCTTGTCGAAGCAGCCGTTGACGTGGAGACCGCCGCAAGGCACACTATGGTCCGTCAGCTTGGAAGCGGGCCCTCGCGTCAAGGAGTGACCTTCATGTCTCGAAGACACCGGCACGTGTCATCAAGAAGACTTCGAAGAAGGCTTCGATCACAGCGTCCGCCTTCTCCTTCCGGACTGCGTCTGATCGCCACCGGCGGGCACAAAGGCGAGCCTGTTGTCCTGGAAATGCTCAGTTTCGAAATCACCGAAGACCCGATACCTGACCCGACATTGGATCGTCTCCGTCCCGAGGATCGGGAGATGATCCTGGAGGTCGGCTCAAGAGTGATGGAAGGGGCCACGGACCAGGTGCCGATTCTCGAACGGCTGGCCCGGGAGTTTCCGCAGGTGCCGAAAGTCTACAATTACTTGACGATAGCCTATTCCAATGCCGGTCTGTACGCCAAGGCCGAGGAAATGGCTGAGGAGGCGTACAGCCGGTTCCCGAACTATCTCTTTGCGATGATCAACTATGCCCATGCGCTGCTTCGTCGGTGGCATATCCGCCGAGTGGAGCAGATACTGGACAATCGCTTTTCGATTCACCTCTGGATCACCGATCGAAAGCGATATCACGTAAGCGAATATGTGGCCTTTAACGGTCTCATGGCCAGGTATTTTTCGGCCATCGGTGAAGATGAGATTGCAGAGCGATACTATAAGATGCTGTTGGAGGTGGCTCCGGACCATCCCGGAACAAAGACAATCGACCGCGTCATCCATCCCACGCCTATGGGTTCGCTCTTGAAGCGTCTGACCAGATGGGCTCATGCCAAAGAAGCCGATCAGGAGCCGGTCCGCGCCGGCGGCAAGTAGTAGAGGCGGCACGGGTGCGCAAACACAGCCCATTGCGTGGTTCCCAAGGCGGACCGCCTTTTTGCGGGTCACAACCCAAGCGCACTTGTGATCCAGAAGCATGCGCGCAAGCCGCACAGATATCCGGCCGCAAGGTTCTGAAGGCCACGCGGCCGGTTCATCGGTCGTGGCCGTCACTTGAGCGCCGCGAAAATCTTCTCATGGGCGACAAAGCCGCGCTCGGCCAGGGCAACCTTGCCATCTTTACGAATGGCGTAGACCGTGCGCTGCGTTCTATCCGGTCCCCTGGCGCCATAAGCAGCGGTGATGCTTGAACCCTCGTCGACAATAAGCGAGAAGGGGAACCGGTTTTCGCCGACGAAGCGGGCGTGCTGCACGGCGTCGGCCGGATTGACGCCAAGAACCGTGATCCCGTGCTTTTCAAACTGCGACCAGTCGTCACGAACCGCACAAAGCTGTCTCGTGCAGCCCGGCGTGAAATCACCGGGATAGAAAATCAGCACGACGCTGCTCTTCTTGAGCAGCTCGGCCAGGCGGATGCGTTTGCCCGATTGGTCGGCAGCGTCGAAATCAGGAGCCTTCTGCCCGACGGGAATCAGATCGGTACGTGCTTCCAGCGAGGCAGCGGGCCCGACCGTCTCCGTCGACGCGCAACCGGCCGGCAGCAACCCGACGACAATCGCAATGAGCAGCGGACCCAGCTTGCGGCTGACGTATCTCATCGAAGTGACCTCCTCGGAGAGTCCCGGGACTTGAACCGTCGTGATCGACCACGACTTTCCCTTATTCTAGCCCCAAACCAAGAACAAACGCGGGCCGGGGAGAACAAGCTCTAAATGCTGATGCCTTCACGGGTTGCAGGGCGCGTGCTGCAGGGTTGCGGCGGGGGCCGCGCCGGCCGGATGCAAACGGGTTGATTCGTCGGTCGTCTCTGGCGTCTTGCATGCCGAGAAGTTATGCTCTGGTTCGTGGTCTGTGTTGGGTCCGTTCACTGAATGTTGGAGATCTGTCATGGCTACCCGTCAGACGAAGAAACAAAACCCCAAGACCTCGTCCGGGAGCGGACTGTATACATTGGAGGTATTTTTAATCGGTGGGCCCGTCACCGAGGAGTTCGTCAAGGAAAACCCGGTTGTCTCCCGCACCATCCAAATCCGCGGCGATCAGACGTTGGACAAGCTGCACTTTGCCATTTTCGACGCCTTTGACCGTGATGACGAGCACATGTACGAGTTTCAGATCGGCGGCAAGGGGCCCCAGGACCCGGGCGCGCGCTGCTACGTCTTACCGGATGCCCGTGATGCGTACGACAGACGACAGGCAGGAGACCTGACTCGAACCAGAATCGGCACTCTTGGCCTGAAAGTCGGAGATGCATTCGGCTATTGGTTCGATTACGGCGACGACTGGTGGCACCAGATCAACGTCATCTCGATCGAGGAGAACATCCCCCCCGGAGAGTATCCCAGGGTAACCCAACGCGTAGGTGAGAGCCCTCCGCAGTATCCCGATCCGGAAGATGAAGATGAGGAATGGGACGAGGACGAAGACGACGAAAGCGACGAGGACGAGGATGATGACGGAGAGTGGGAAGACCCGGACGAGGAAGACGATGCGGACGAGGAGGATTGATCGCCAAGGTTGCGGATCCTGGTGCTGCGCATCTCAGAGTGACGCGGCGGCACTCGAAAAGACCGCGTAGCTTGCCTCCGACCCTTCGAGGCGCTGCGGCTGGAAGACCTCTGTCACATAGCAGGTTCGGAAAGGACGTCGGCCCCCAAGCAACGTACGTTCGATCGGCAACCGCCTTATCCTTCGTGGAACAGCGGCGTGGACAGGTAACGTTCGCCGCAACTGGGCAGGATGACGACGATCATCTTACCGGCGTTTTCGGGGCGGTTGGCAACCTCGTTGGCGGCGCACAGGGCCGCGCCTGAGGAGATGCCGCACAAGATGCCCTCTTGTCTGGCGGCCTTGCGGGCCCAGGCGAAGGCGTCTTCGTTGGCAACACGTACGACGTCATCGATCAGGGAGAGATCGAGCACGCCGGGGATGAAACCTGCGCCGATGCCCTGAATCTTGTGCGGGCCGGGCTTGAGTTCCTCGCCTGATCGCCTCTGGGTGATGACCGGCGAATCGGCCGGTTCGACGGCAATGGCCTTGAACGACGGCTTGCGTTGCTTGATCACGCCGGCGACGCCGGTGATCGTGCCGCCCGTACCCACCCCTGAAACAAGAATATCCACTGCCC
>DAOOIV010000186.1 GCA_035384605.1 Phycisphaerae bacterium | reverse complement strand
CCGGTCTGCCAACCGCTGCCCTTGATCCGCATCAGGACCTCGCCCATGGCCTCGGCACGGCCGGTCTCCTCCCATAAAGACAACGGTTGCAAGGCGGGCATGTGCAGCTCGATCGCCCCGGCGGCGTTCATCTCCTCGCGAATGATCTCCTCGATCTTGCGAAGGCACCGGTATCCGAGCGGCAAATAGGTGTATGAGCCGGCCGCCACTTGCCGGACCAGCCCTGCCCGAATGGCCAAAACGTGTGATGCGGCCACGGCGTCCGCCGGCGACTCTTTGACGGTTGGAATGAAATACTGTGACCAGAGCATGCGTACCTCTCAATGTCAGTGAGCCAGGGGTGAACCTTTTTAACGATCATGGGCCGTGGACGCAAGCCGCCCCTGACTCCGGCAGCCGATGCTGCGCCTGCTCCGGCGGCAAGACGGATATGCCTCAAACGTGGCAAGATGACCAAAGAGCGGTTATGCTGATCGTGGCCGCCGCGGTTTCGCCCCCTCGGCGCCGCATGGAAGGAGCGACATGAACAAGACTTCAGGCACAAAAACAAGACAATTCATTAAGGATCTGACCGCCGGCGCCTTTCTTGAAGACCAGGTATTCCTGATCTCCGCCAAAGACCTCCGGACGACCTCCAACGGTTCCCTGTACATCCACTGCGTGTTGGCCGACAAGACCGGCCAACTCCTGGGTCGGATCTGGCAGGCGACCGAGCCCATGTTCGAGCAGATGCCCGAGGGCGGCTTCATGCGATTCAAGGGGCGAGTCGAAAACTACAAGGGTTCGCTCCAGTTCATCGTCGACGGCATGAGGCCGGTCGATCCGAAGAGCGTGGACCTCTCCGAGTTCATCCCGCACACCCAGGAAGACGTCGCGGCAATGTTTGCCCGTGTCAAGGAGATCCTGCGTCAGGTCAAGAACAAGCACCTGCTCAACCTTGCTAAGCAGTTTATCCTGGACGAGCCCCTCATGGAGCGCTTCCGGCAGTCGCCCGCCGCAATGCAGATGCATCACGCCTACGTGGGCGGGCTCCTCGAGCACACCCGCAACGTGCTCGAACTGGCCCTCCTCGTCATGCCTCGCTACCCCGCCGTCAGCTTGGACTTGGTTCTGGTCGGCATCTTCCTGCACGACATCGGCAAGACCGCTGAGCTGCGGTGCGAAACAAGCTTCCAGTACACCAACGAGGGACAACTGGTCGGACATATCGTCCAGGCCGCGATCTGGGTCCAGGAGAAAGCTAAGGCGGTCGAGGCCGAGACCGGTGAGCCGTTCCCGGCCGACGTCAAGAACGCCTTGCAGCACATCATCCTCGCCCACCACGGCATGTACGAATTCGGCAGCCCTAAGCTCCCCATGATGCCCGAGGCCGTCGCGGTCCACTATCTCGATAACCTGGACGCCAAGCTCAACATGTTCATGACCAGAATCGGGGCGGACCCCGATCCGGCAAGCGACTGGACCGAGTACGTCCGCGGCCTCGATGTGAAGATCTTCAAGAAGGACGTCATGGGCATACGGCGATGACGAGGACCTGATGCGCGGTTGCAGATGGACCGCAAGTGTCGCTGTGCGTCGCTGGATCTTCCTGGCGTATTGGTTCACCATGTTTGCCGGGACCCACACGCCGCGCCTTGAGATCATCAGACCCGAGGTGTTCCGCATTCCACATGCCGACAAAGTGATACATTTTTGCATGTTCGCCGGTTGGATGTCGCTGTGTTGGTGGCTGCTGCGGTCGCCGCGGGGCAGGCCCGGCCGCAGGGCCGTCACGGGCGCGTTCTTGGCAGGCGCCCTTTACGCCGCTTTTGACGAGCTGACGCAATCGTTGGTCGGACGTGACACTTCATTTGGCGATTTCCTCGCGGACATCGCCGGAATGCTGGCGGCCCTCTGGGTGCTGGAAGCCTGGCATCGCCGCCAAACCTCTCGCAAGACGGCCTGAACAGCGTCCGGGCGGTCGCCCGGCGATCCGGCTTCTACTCCGCCTCGATCCGCACGTTGTCCAGCATGAACGTCGCGGTCGCTTTTTCCAGAGAACCTTCCGAGCGACACTGAACAAACACGCGGATCACGCTGTTGGCGGCCTTCGCGGAAAGCGAGGCGTCATCCCAGAAGCGGGGTGTCTCCTCCCAGGACGACCATTGCACACCGACGGCGCCCGGTTGGCTCTGCCCCTCGGGGCCGATGCCCAGCCGCGATAAAACCTTGACGGAATCTGCCGTGGCATTCCCGAACCAGGAAACGCTGATCCTGACCTCTTGACCCCGTTCGACGGCAACCAGAGTGCTCAACGTGCTGTCCAGCGCCGCGTGGCCCCGTTCGCCCGCCGCATAGACAACCTGGGCGTGCTTGCCGTAAACCAGATGCGTCAACGGGATGAGAGCAGCATCCGTACAGAATCCCTCTCCGTCAATCCTCCATCCCTTGGCGATGCCGGCAAAGAATCCCTCGTCGAAGTCCCCATTGAACACCGCCGGGCCCGGCGACCTTATCTCATAGTCGGCCGACTTGATGCTCTTGGCTCGTCCGCCGCGTTCACACACGGTCTCGATGCTGTACCGATAAACCTTGTCCGGCTGAATGCCGTCAAACTCAGCTCGCTGCTCCGTCGCCGGCTCAGTCACCGTTCGCGTGACCGCTGTCGAGGAATCCGGCCCCTGCAGCATAACCTTGCCCCTTGTGGGCTGGAGTGTTCGCCAAGTGATTACCAGCCGATCGGCGGCGGAAAAGTCGGCTTTGATCTCGCAGGGGGGATAGGCTCCGAAGCGAGACGCTCCCTGAAAGGCATGAAAGGACGGCCTCGGCCGCAGATTCGTATCAACCAGTCCAAAACCCGTCGCATGGTTTTCAAAATCGGCAATGCACAGATACACGGCCGCCTGTACGTCGCTCCAGCCTGGCGATATGAAGGCTTCCAACACCGCCGCAAGTCGCGAAGCCTGCTCCGCTGGCGGAGTGTTGCCCGTATGCCAGCCGTACTCGGTCAGCCAGAAAGGTTTGTCCCCGTCGCCGTTGGCCTTCAGCAGCCAGCGCAGGGCATCCAGCTTGGCCCGCATGATCTGCGGGGTATCGCTGTAGGGATGGTCGCTGATCACGTCAAAAAGCGGTCCGGAGATGTTCTGTTTCTTCTGTTCTTCGTAGATCTTGCGTACGAAAATCGGCGCATGGCCCTCAGCGTCGTCAAGTGATCCCATGGACAGGATGCAATCCGGGTTTCCCTTCTTCAAAGCGTCGTAGCAAACCTTGAGGACGGGCAAATACTCATCTGCCCGGTTGAAGCCTTCAAAGAAGTACCACCCGCAGCCGTTCTGTTCATTCCACAACTGAAAGTACTTGACCTTGCCCTTGGTCCGCCTGGCCAGGTCGGTGCAAAAATCGCCGAACTCAGGCAGCAGTTCCGTCCGGTAGGGGTGCAGGTGTGTGGGCTGGTCGTCCGGGCTGGCCCACGCCGGGGTGTTGACGATGCACACGATGGGTTCCTGGCCGTATTTCAAAGCCAAGGCCACGTCGCGGTCGAATTCCCTCCAGTCCCGTTTGCCTCGCTCCGCCTCGATATCGCGAGGACTGGCCGTCAGCCGCACGCATGTTCCCCCCGCCTCGCGGATGCGTTGGTAAAGCGCCTCATCATAGCCGGCCGGGTTGTACAAAGGGGCGGGATTGCCCACACGGTTGACGCCGAAGACCAGCATCCGAGCATCATCCTCCGCCGGTTGAGACGCAGCGTATGCTTCGGTCGGCCGTGTGACGGCAGAGACTTCACCGGCTTCGGTCGAATCGTTTGCAGGCTTGTGCGCGGGTGGGCGGGCAGCCTGGTGGCACCCCGCAAGAAGCAATCCCAGAACTCCAACGGCTGAGAACCTGCCCCGAAACCTCTGTGCCGCCGACTTGCGGCCCCTCGCCTTTGGAACCTCACGGCCGGACATCAGGGCGCCTTGCGCGCATGTTGCCGCACGGCGGCGCGCTTGGCTTGCGGCCCGCAAGAAGACGGTTCGCCTTCGGGGTTTTGCCTTGGCCTCTTCCGTCGAGACTGGTGCGCAATTGGCGCGCATGTTTCTGGCTCGCAGTACGCCTGGGTTGCGGTCCGCCTCAGGCTTTAAGCAGCGACTCATAACGACCTCTGAATCGTATGTTCTTATCTCCGCCTTCCCGCAAACCGACAGTATTCTACCAGTCCGCAGGGGCGCCGCCAAAGGGCCGCGGAAACAACCTTTCAGGACCTCGGAGGCCCCGCAACTCGCACCACGTTGCCAAACAGGTGCCTTGCCTTGCGGGATGAGCTTTTAGCCTGTCGTCGGCCGACACTGTGGGACACGCTTCCAGTCTGCCACAGGCTTTGTGGGACGGATTTCCATTCTGTCACGCCGTGTGGGACAAGCTTCCAGCCTGTCATTGGCCGGCACTCTGGAACACGCTTCCAGCCGGTCATCCGCGTTGCCCATCCTTGCCCTTGCCCATCGCACGCCGCTCTGAAAAAGCTGCCGAAAGCCCATCGGACCCTTGCCGGCTATGCTCGGTACGCACGGGTACGCACGGCTTGCTTTTCGCCCGCCGCAGGATAATATCAATAACTGACCGGGGCGTAGCTCAGCCTGGCTAGAGCGCTTGGTTCGGGACCAAGAGGTCGCTGGTTCAAATCCAGTCGCCCCGATTGGTGGATAACTCCCGCCGAATGCGTGACTTACGCATACCTGCCATTCGTGGTTCAGTGCGGCAAACTAAGGGTTTTTGCGCGGAGCGCGCTCCGCGCAAACGAGCAAGGAGCCGCATATGCCACGTCATTCTCAAAGGCCTCCGAGCTACCGGAGACGGGTGGTGCGGGGCAAACCAATCGCTTATGTCACCTTACGAGATTCAGCCACAGGTCGTCGTCGCGACTATTGGCTCGGCGAATATGGCACACCCGAGAGCCGCGCGCGCTACGCCCGGTTGTTGGCCGAGTGGGAAACACGGCAATCTCTGCCGCAGCCGACAGGCGCAATTCGTCCAGCCGACGGACGGACGGGAACCCAATTGGTGGCCGAATATTGGCAAGCCCTCCAAGGACAGTACAGTCACTCGTACGAGTCCATGTTGAGGATCGCGCTGCGACGCTGGCGAGAACATTTCGGTCGCATGCCTGCAGTAACGATCGGTCCGGCCGCACTGCGTGACTGGTGTGCTACAATCGCTCATACCATATCGTCGGACGCGGCCGCACGACATACGACGATCATCATTGCGATGTATCGATGGGCTGTGGCACGGGAGCTGTTCCCGATCGAGGTCTACCAACGACCGAAGACAATCGAGCCCCTGCGACAGAAGCGACGCCAGCCAGTCGGGCCTGCTCCATTGCGGGCTGTTGCTGCAGTTCGAGATCGTGTCTCAGCGCAAGTTCGTGCCATGATCGACCTGCAATTGCTGACCGGCATGCGCCCGGGTCACGGCACCTCGTGGCGGCACGGGTCGACGGTGTCCGCTGGTGTGGACGGCGGGTTGTCGAGCCGATCTTCGCAGTTTGCATCGGAAAACAGCCCCTATCTCATCGAAATACGTATAGTGTCCCCCGATTTCCCACAGACTGCGGGCACCAGTCTCGGGCCGTGTGGGGTAGGTCATGCCGACCAGCCGATCGTAGTTGTAGGTGCCCGAGCCCTGGGGGC
>DAOOIV010000185.1 GCA_035384605.1 Phycisphaerae bacterium | reverse complement strand
CAGGCTGTCATCGGCAGGTCTGCGCCGCCTTCGGCGACTCCGACCTGCCCTACATGCTGACAACTCCTTCCTGAACCCTGAACGCTCACACCTCGACGGCAAACGTCGGCTTTCTCGTCTCCCACTTGCCCTTGGTGAAATCCGGGCACTTGATCGGGACACTGCCCTTGGCGATGGACTGTTCCGAGAGCGGCGTAATCACGCTCATCATCACCGAGTCGTAAACATCGATTGGCGTTTGCGTCTTGTTGCGGACGGCATCAAGGAAGGTTTTGAGCTCGATGTAGTCGGTTCCGCCGTGGCCGGCTGCCTCGGCCACCTTGCCGTGTGTGCGCCACCACTGGTGGTCGTACTGCTCCTGGTATGGGGCGAAAGGCTCCCACTGGTGATATTGCGGGCTCTTGCCCAGGATGTAGACCGTCGGTGGGTCCTCGCGGTACAGGCCGAGCGTGCCCTGTATCAGCCAACGGTTGTCGTAGGGTCGGGGCAGTTGCATGTCATAATTGATGACGATCGTCTTGCCCTTCTTCGTACGAATCACGCTGGTGACGATATCGCCCTGTTTGAATTGGGTCTTGAGGGCCGGATGATCCGGTCCGAAAGTGCGTTTGAAGTATTCGTAGATGCCCACCGGGTCGCTGGCGGTGGCGGTCAGGTAGTCGTAGGTGTCGCCGCAGTTGATGTCCATCCAGCTCAGCACCGGGCCGAGCGAATGGGTCGGGTACTGGTCGCAATTCCGCCGGATGAGATACTCGCCGCCCCAGCGTTTGTTGCCCTGTTTATCGTAGAACCAGTGGTCGAGGCAGTCGTGCGAGTGAGCGCAGTGGCAGTGGACGATTCGGCCCAAGAGCCCCTTGCGGATCATGTTCAGGATCGCGAGGTTGTCTCGGCGGAAGCTCCAGTTTTCGAGCATCATGCAGGGTACACCCGTTTCCTCATGGGCGTTGACCAGGTTCCAACACTGCTGCATGTCGATCGCGCAGGGCACCTCGCTGGCGGCGTATTTGCCGGCCTTCATCGCCGCGACGGCAATGGGTGCGTGCAGGTCCCAGGGCGTGGCGATGAGCACGGCATCGAGGTCGTCGCGAGCCAGCAGCTTCTTGTAGGCATCGGGGCCGTCGCCATAGGCGGCCGGCTCGGGCTGGCCGGCGTTCACAATCAAGCCCTTGGCAGCCTGGAGTGCGGCGGGGTTGATATCGCAGATGGCCGGCAGTTGCACGCCTTTCATGCTGAGCATTACCCTGGTCAGGCCGCATCCCCGCCCACCGGTGCCGATGGCGCCGATCCGAACGGTCCTTTGGGGCTGCTCCTCGGCCGCCCGGTTTGTCGCCGCCCCTAGCAGGGCTGTTCCGGCGGTCGCCGCCGTGGTCAACTTCAAGAATTCTCTGCGATCGAGTTGATTCGGCATGGTGACGAGTCCTTCCAGTGATTGCTCTTTTTCAAGTCGGCGTGTCCCGGCGGCATCTGCCGGGGCGGATGCGGGTATTATCTGCGGCTTGCGCGCGGCCGGCAATGCGTCCGATGATGTCGTGCAGGCAGGCCGTTGCGGCTATAATCCGGCGACGAGGCCGGCGCGGACGGTCTGAGAATGCCACATGGATGTTCAAGGCGATACAGAGAGGATGATTGCGGGTGATGAACATGTTGAGGTGCTGCCTGTTGGTCGCCGTCATTGCGGGGTGCGGCACGAGAGAGGCTCCGCCGAGTCTGGCGGATGAACATGAGGGTCCAGGCAACAAGCTGTACATGACCCCGAACGACGTTCATGCTCTGCTTCTGGACGAGACGGCGGAGGCATTTGAGCAGGGAACGCACTCGGGCACGATTGTCGTGAGCGACCCCTCGGGCGTCACCCTGGAGACGGAGCCTTCGAACGGGGAGCCCGCGCGCCCGCCGTTCAAGGGCGTGCACACGTCGCGGGTGATTGCTGCGGCGTTCCCGTTCAACGATGTTGTGCCTTCGTGGAACGTGGACTGTCCGCTGGGTGCGGGTTTCGTCGTGGAGCTCCGGTTTGGAAGAGCCGAGGGCGACTTCTGGACGCCGTTCTACTATCTCGGCACGTGGGGAACGGCGGAAATGCCGGCAGTCAAGATTCAGCACGACCGGAACGGCGACGTGGACACGGATTACTTCCGATCGATACATCGTTTTGACCGGTTGCAGTATCGCATTCACCTCTATTCGCCCAGAAGAGGACCGTTGCCGGTGCTGAGGCGGATCGGTCTGGCCTATAGCAATACGCTGAATGACGCCGAGCTGGCCCGCCGGTTCCGCAAGCCGATTGACCCTGGTCCCCGTGAGAAATGGGCCCGCCGATTGCCGGTGCCGTTTCGGAGTCAGAAGTGGGAGGCCAAGGAGGTCCGCGGAAGCGTCTGCAGCCCGACGTCGGTGGCGATGGTTCTCGAATACTACGGAGTAAGGCTGCCCACTTCTCGCGTGTATGAGCTGGTGTACGACGCCGAGTTCAAACTCTACGGCAACTGGGCCCGCGCGGTGCAGACTGCCTGCCATTTTGGAGTACCCGGTTACATCGAGCGTTTCGGCGACTGGGACGCGGTCAAACGGCATATCGTGGCCGGTCGCCCGGTGATTGCCAGTATTCGTGTTGACAAAGGCCAACTGCGCAATGCCCCGTATCGCGAGTCGAACGGTCATCTTCTTGTCATCACGGGTTTCGACGGGAAGGGCGGCGTGTGTATTAATGACCCGGCCGGCGGGACTCCGGAACAGGGCGTGATCACGCATCCCGTTGAGGACGTTGAGAGAATCTGGTTCCAGCGGGGCGGAGTGGGCTACGTGTTGCTTGGCCGGCCGCCGGAGTGACAGCTTCTATCGCGAGGTGCATTCCGTGAGCAATCCATCCTGCCTGACAAAAGAGCAGGTGTTTCAGGCGCTGAAGAGTGTTCGAGACCCCGAACTGGGTCAGGACATCGTTTCGCTCGGTTTTGTCAAGAATGTGGAAACTGGCGACGGTCGTGTTTGCGTGGAGGTCGAATTGACCACCCCGGCATGTCCCATGCGTGAGACCATTCGCCATGACATCGAGACGGCCGTGTGTGACCTGGGCGGCGTGACAGAGGTGGACGTGGAGTTCTCCGCTCGTGTTCGCAGCAGTCTGCCCGAGAAGTGCCAGTTGCCCGGCGTTCGGAATATCGTGGCTGTGGGGGCGGGCAAGGGTGGCGTCGGCAAGAGCACGCTGAGCGTGTTGCTATCGATCGGCCTGGCTCGCGCGGGGGCGAGGGTCGGGTTGCTCGATGCAGATGTTTACGGTCCCTCGATTCCCAAGATGCTGGGCATCGAGGACGCCCGGCCGGGTTACGAGAACGACAAGGTTTTGCCGGTCGAAGTCCTGGGCATCAAGGCGATGAGCATGGGCCTGTTGATTCCCCCGGCGCAGGCGGTCATCTGGCGAGGGCCGATGATTCACAATGCGATACGGCAATTCCTGGAGCAGGTCGAGTGGGGAGAACTGGACTACTTGGTGGTCGATCTTCCGCCTGGCACAGGCGACGTGCCGTTGACGTTGGCACAATCGATCCCGTTGACGGGGGCGGTCGTGGTATGCACGCCCCAAGCGGTGGCTCTGGCCGACGCGGCCCGGGCCGCGCGAATGTACGAAGCGCTGGGGGTGCCGGTGCTCGGGATGATCGAGAACATGAGCTACTTTATAGCCCCTGACACGGGCCGTGAATACGACCTTTTCGGCAAGGGGGGAGCAGAGGTTGCTGCCCGGGAGCTGGGTGTGCCTTTCCTTGGGGCGATTCCGATCAATGTGGCGATCCGCGTGGCGGGTGATGAAGGGACTCCCGACTCGCTTTTTCGAGGCGATTCTCAGGGCGTCGGCGATGCCCTGAAGCAGGTTGTGGAGGCCTTGGCCGCTCGGGTTTCGATTCGCGCGGCCCTCAAGCAGGCCTGACCAGCAGGTTTGCCGTCGTGAGGGATCGTCGTTGGTGGAGATATAAAGTCTTTTTGTTGCGATAGTTAGCGGAGTTGCGCTCTCGAACAGTGACTTTAATCTTTCTGGTGTGAGCGGCTTTGTTGTCCTGTAGGTGATCGGCGGCGGACCCAATGACTGGCGCGGCGTTGGGTTCGGGGTTGTGCCTGTTGTGTTTTTCTGCGGATGTTGGACACTCGGGTTTCCCACCCATTTCCGGGGTAGCCGAAGCGAAGTTCTGGGCCTTCGTTGTGTTTTGCGAGCTGCTGTAACCTTATGATTTAATAAGCTTTGTGAGTTGCGCGTGCCGGCTGAATCGCGACTTGACAGGTCCCCTAAGCGGGTGTATATTAAGCTGTTGACACGTAGGGTGTGCGGCACGGTTTTGTCGGTACTTCTTTTGCCTCGTTCCTGCCGGTGGTGCCCTGCGGGAGTAGGTGAGTGAACCACCGGGCCATCAGGCAGCGCAGGTGATTAGCGGGCCGGCTTTTTTTTCGCTTCTTGGCGCTGTCCGGTCGGCAGTGATCGGGTGCTGGGGGAAGGCGAGAAGATGAAAGAATCGTGGCCGCAGGCGGTCTTGACATTGTTGTCTTGGCTGCTATTATACGTGGCTCCCCGTGGGGCCGGCGGAAACGCAGCCCAACGAGGTGCGATTGCTCTTTGACAAGTGAACAGTGTGACAAACGCCGTGAGAACGTGTGGCGGCGGCGAAGCCGGAAACGGTTTGGTCGCTGCCGACAAGACACAGTCGGTCGGGAGAAGGTAAGCCAGATCTTCCGGTCGGCAAGGTGTGTAAGAGGTCGGGTATCTGCATAGCGGATAGCCGGTCTCGATCGACGTTCTCGTGTACAAACGAGTTCTACTCGATCAATTTCCTTTCATCGAAGCTCACCGGGCGGGGACTTCGGTCGCCGTCTGGGGCAACGATATAAAGTGAAGAGTTTGATCCTGGCTCAGAACGAACGCTGGCGGCGTGGCTAAGGCATGCAAGTCGTACGGGACCTTTGAAGTAGCAATACGACGAAGGTTTAGTGGCGGACGGGTGAGTAATACATAGGTAACGTGCCCTGCACACAGGGATAGCGGCGCCCCGCAAGGGGCTTTAGCGAAAGTGCCGGTAATACCTGATGACATCCAGGAGTCGCATGGTTTCTGGGTCAAAGGGTGGGGACCTTCGGGCCTGCCGGTGCGGGATCGGCCTATGTCCTATCAGCTAGTTGGTGAGGTAACGGCCCACCAAGGCTATGACGGGTAGCCGGCGTGAGAGCGCGACCGGCCACATCGGGACTGAGACACTGCCCGGACACCTACGGGTGGCTGCAGCAACGAATATTCCGCAATGGACGCAAGTCTGACGGAGCGACGCCGCGTGGAGGATGAAGTCCCTCGGGATGTAAACTTCAATAGTTTGTCAGGAAGCGAAAGGACCTAATACGTCCTTAGTTGACCATCAAACGAAAGGGGTGGCTAACTCCGTGCCAGCAGCCGCGGTAAGACGGAGACCCCAAGCGTTGTTCGGAATCACTGGGCTTAGAGCGGGTGTAGGCGGGACGGTAAGTACTGAGTGAAATCCCCGGTCTCAACCCGGGAACTGCTTGGTATACTGCCGTTCTTGAGGCAGGTAGGGGTCACTGGAACCTTAGGTGGAGCGGTGAAATGCGTAGATATCTAAGGGAACGCCTGTGGCGAAAGCGGGTGACTGGGCCTGTTCTGACGCTGAGACCCGAAAGCGTAGGGAGCAAACGGGATTAGATACCCCGGTAGTCTACGCCGTAAACGATGCGCACTAGGCAAGAGGGTTCTGACGACCTTCGTGCCGCAAGAAAACCGTGAAGTGCGCCGCCTGGGGAGTACGGCCGCAAGGCTAAAACTCAAAGGAATTGACGGGGGCTCACACAAGCGGTGGAGCAT
>DAOOIV010000184.1 GCA_035384605.1 Phycisphaerae bacterium | reverse complement strand
GCCCCGACCAAGCAGGGCGTCGACCTGCCGCCACCCTGACCACTCCCCCGCGCCACACAAACCCAACATCAAGCGCAACCGCAATTCGCCATCGCTCCGCTCCACCCGCCCGTTGCGGAGCATCCCCCGTGTTCTGTCCCTTGTCTAGCTGACGACTGAGAGCTGATTGCTGAAAGCTCCCCTGCCCGTTCTTTGAAATCTGAAGACCAACCCCCTCCGGCCCAAAGCCGGGAGCCAACACCTCAACAACTCTCTGCGACCAAACGAACCCACCGAGCCGCTCGGCCCGGAATCCTTTCCGGGCCGTACCTCTTGCGGAATCCTTTCCGCATTCAGCGCCCATCACGATGGCAATCCTCCACCGGCAGGTAGGGCAGGTCAGAGCCCTGAGAAGTCAGACCGACGAAGCACGGCCTCGACCTGCCGCCACCTTGGCCGCTCCACCGCGCCAAACGAACCCAAAAGCCGCGAGCCTGTCTTAATATAAGGTATTATGAATCAATGACTTATACGCGACCAGGCGCACGCCCACCGGCCGCTCGGCCAACATCTGATACCCCCCAATCGAGCGGTTCTTGCTACCTCACCTCCCCTACCGCCACCGTTTGCCTCGTCTCGCAGGCTCGCGTGATCGCCAGGTTCACCGCTAGGGTCTTCACTGCGTCACTGTAGTCGCTGCGAATCTCCGACCGATCACCCGTGCGGACGGCCCTGATGAAAACGTCGCTCTCGACATAGTGGGCTTCTTTCCAGCCACGTTGCGGGCCGAGAAACTCGCACACCTCGCCCTTGCGGCGAACGGTCAGCTTGCTGCTCCAGGGTATTTCGTTGATTTCGAAGCAGGAATCCGGCGTCTGCACCCGCAAGCCGTAGTCGCTGAACCACTCCCCCAGATGGGCAGTGTGGATCGAAGCGATCAGGCCGTTCGCAAAGTGCAGGACGGCCGCCTGAGCGTCCCAGACGTCGTGGTCCGGCACCCGCCTGCACATCTGGCCCTTGACGCCCCCGGCCGAAACCAGGGTCACATCGCCTGCAAAGTACCTGGCCAGATCGACGATATGCGTGCACTGCTCGGTAAACTGCCCACCACTCATTCCCATTTTTCGCCACCAAAAAACCTCAGGCATCCCCCCTACCCACCGGCCCTGGAGAAAGCTGATCGGCTCGTCGCCCATCATCTCGTTGGCCAGATCGACCGCTCCCATGTACCGCCAATGGTAGCCGACCGCCGCGATCAACCCGCTGTCCGCGATCTTCTTCTCGACCTTGCGGGCCGTCTGCATATCGAGAGCAATGGGCTTCTCCACAAATATGTGTAGCCCCGCGTCGAGACAGTCGATCTCCGGCGGCCCGTCCACGTACGGCGGCACGCAAACGTACACCGCGTCGAGGTCAACCTTCGAGATCATGTCACGGTAGTCCGTGAAGGGCCGCGACCCGTATTTCGCCGCCGCGCCGGCAAGCCGGGCCTCGTCAATGTCGCAGACCGCGGTCAGCTCCGCCTCCGCGTGAGTCACCAGGTAATCCGCGTGGAACCGGCCAATGCCTCCCATGCCGATCATACCGAGCCGAGTCTTCACGTTGTCCTCCGACGTACGAGTCATTCCCGCGGCAGGTCGTCAAGCAGCCACGCGGCAACCTGCTGGCTGACCGGATCAAAGTCGTACTCGCGAAAGTCCGGGCGCCGCACCCAGCGAACCTCCGCATAGTAGCGGCTCGTCAACTCGCTGCCGGTCGCATCGCAGAAGAAAAACCGCCAGCGACACAAAACGTCGTCCCACGGCAGGTCGATGGGCGGCTGACCGCAGATAATCCGCAAGCTCACCCCGAGCGTGGCATGCAGCATCCGACGCAGCGCGGCTTCCGGGGCCTCACCCGGATCGGCCGGCCCGCTCGGGAAGGTCCAACAACCTTCGTACGGCGGCGTCGGAATCCTGGCTATCAGCGTCTCGATTACCCCATGGCTCACGCGGTCGATGATCGCTCCGACCATCACCGGTGGCCCGGTTCGTCTGGCCATGAGGACGCTCCTTCTCGCCCGGAACCGCAGGGTCGCTGCCAGGAGTCGCTCGGCCGCCGATCGGCACCTCCCGCCGCATGCAGTAGTCGATCGGGGACTATCCCGGTATCATACCGCCCCATGCGTATCACTACAACGACACTGGAGCGTATGGCTCAGCAGACCAAGCCGCCCTCGACCTTTGGACCGTTCAAGCGGCTCCTGGGCTACGTCTGGCGGCACAAGCGCTTCATCCTTCCCTCCATCGGATGCATTCTCGTCATGGCCGTGACGTACACCGCCAGCATCGGCTCGGTCCTGCCGGTCCTGTCAGTCCTCATTCGCCCACAAGGCCTGCACGGCTCCATGAACCAGTACATCGCCGAAAAACGCCTGCGATGCGTCTTCGTGCTTTACAGTTCGCTCAAGGACGGCGAGATCCCCGGCGTCCCCGAAGGCTGCGCTCGCCTCTTCAGCGCCAGAGCCGCTTCGCCTCTGGCTCACAACAATGGCGGCCTGCCTACCGGTGCGCTCATCCTGGCCGTCAACGACACTCGCGGTCCGGCCGTGGACGTCTTTCGCGCCCTGGCGGAATCCGGTCCCCAACTCGCCATCACTTGGCGAACAGAGGTAATGGCAACCGAAACCACGACCACTGTTACCGCTCCTCCCGTGCCCTTCTATCACCAGTTGGCTCAACGCGTTCTCCAGATCGTGCCCGGCGGCCTGCGCCCGCACGAGAAATGGCGCACCCTCCTGGTTGTGCTGGGAATGTTGCTGGTGGTCGTGCTGATCGGCAACACCGCACGATACTTCGCCGAGTATTTCACCGTCGTGGCCAACTGTCGCGCCATCATCGACCTTCGCCGCGAGTTGTATGCCAAGGTCCTCCAACTGCCGCTCAGTCATTTCAGCCGCAACACCGCCGACACCATGAGCCGCTTCGTCCAGGATACCAACGAGATCTTCCGCGGATTGGCCAACTTCTTCGAAAAGATCGTGACCGAGCCCTTCAAAGCCGTGGGGGCCGCCGCTTTTGCTCTCTGGCTCGACTGGCGCCTGACCGTGGCCGTTATCGTCGCCGCCCCTCTCGTCGTGCTCCTTATCCGCAAACTCGGCAACAAGATCCGCAAGGCAAACCGCCGGCTGCTGATGGCCTACTCGGCAATGATGAGCACGCTGCAAAGCACACTTGAGGGCATGCGCGTGGTCAAGGGCTACTGCCAGGAAAACTATGAGCGACGGCGGCTGTTTGCCGTCGACCATCAGGTTCTCCTCCAACAGGTGCGCATGGGCCGTATCGAGGCTTTAGCTTCCCCAACTTTGGAAACAATGGGCTTTGTCGCGGTCATGCTCGCGATCCTCTACTTCGGCAACGGCGTACTCGCTCAAGGCGCCGAGGAGAAGATTCCTGACTTCCTGGCCATGGTGGTCTGTCTCGGCGCCATGTTCGATCCGATCCGCAAGCTCAGCACCGTCTACCCCAAGATTCAGCGGGCCAACGCGGCCGCCGACCGGGTGTTTGAGCTGCTCGACAGCCCAACCGAAGACGACGAGGATGAGGGACGGCCCAAGCTCCGTCCGATCCGCGAAAGCATCGAAATTCGAAACATCACCTTCACCTATCCGGAGGCCACCCAGCCCGCCCTGCAGGACGTCTCGCTGACCGTCAGGAAAGGCGAGATCATCGCGCTCGTCGGCCCCAACGGCTCAGGAAAAACCACGCTGGTCAGCCTTCTGCCCCGCTTCTTCCCGATCCAGCAGGGGCAAATCCTTATCGACGGACAAGATATCACCCGCGTTTC
Organism: Phycisphaerae bacterium; assembly: GCA_035384605.1. NCBI lineage: Bacteria > Pseudomonadati > Planctomycetota > Phycisphaerae > Phycisphaerae bacterium. Next base: position 2,124 of record DAOOIV010000184.1, on the reverse strand, counting down.
GCTCCGATCGCTGCGTGAGCAGTTCAGCCTGATCACGCAGCAGAGCGTTCTTTTCCCCGACACGATTCGCGCGAACATTGCCTACGGGCGCTTGGATGCAACCGACGCGGAGATCGAAGAGGCCGCCCGCAAGGCTCACGCCGACGAGTTCATACGGCAGCTTCCACAGGGCTACGACACCGTCATCGGTGAGCGGGGCGCCACGCTCTCCGGCGGCCAGCAACAGCGCATCGCTATTGCCCGCGCCATCCTCAAGAACGCCCCGATCCTCATCTTCGACGAGGCCACCAGCCAGATCGACCCCGAGTCCGAGCTGAAGATCCACCAGGCAATGGATGTTTTTTTCCGGGATCGCACCGCTTTCGTCATTGCCCACCGTTACAGCACCATCAGCGAGGCCGACCGCATCGTGGTCATGGACGCCGGCTTTATCCTGGCCGTCGGCACCCATGAGGAACTCCTTCAGACCTGCCCCCTCTATAAGCGGCTCTGCGAGACCCAGTTGCGCGGCAGCCTGCTGGACGAGTGAGTCTTTCATTGACCACCCGGCAAGTTCGCGTATGCTGTTGAAGCCATGTTCCGTCTCCCCAAGTCAGTTCGAACGATCCGCCGTGTGCAGACCATCGCCCGCGTATTGACCCAGCACGGGTTCGGCCACTTGGTCGACAGTCTCCACCTCGAACGATATGTCCCCTTGCCCAAGAGATGGCAGCAGGCGGTCATGCCATCGCTGGAAGGCGAACCTGAAGCCAGCATCGGCCGACGTATCGCCCGCGTTTGCGAAGAGCTCGGTCCCACCTTCGTAAAGCTCGGCCAGCTCCTGTCGAGCCGGCCTGACCTGGTTTCCGCAGACATCATCGCCGAACTGGTCAAGCTTCAGGATAGGGTGCCCCCCTTCCCGACCGACCAGGCCCGTCGAATCATTGAAACCGATCTGGGAATGCCCCTCTCACAATGCTTCGCCGGGTTCGGTGACGAGCCTTTTGCCTGCGGCTCCATCGCCCAGGTTTACCGGGCAACCACCGTTGCCGCCGATGAACGGCCGTCCTGCCGCGTGGTTGTCAAGGTCAAACGGCCGGGGATCGAGGATACCATCCGGCTCGACATGACGATTCTCAGATGGATCGGAGACGTGGCCGAGCGGCTGGTGCCTGAGCTCGCTGTCTACCATCCGAAAATGATCGTCGATGAATTCGAGCAGACGATGATGCGCGAATTGGATTTCGTCAATGAGGCGGCCACGATCGCTCGCTTCGCGGAATCCATCGGCGAGGATCCCGATTTCCGAGTACCGACGGTGTTCTGGGAGTTTACCGGACCGAGCGTGCTGACCCTTGAAGAAATGCACGGCGTCAGCATCCAGACGCTGCTCACCCGACCTGATCCGGCCATCGACCGTAAGCAACTTGCCGACCGGCTGGCTCGCGGGTTCGTCAGGCAATTCTTCGAGACCGGACTGTTCCATGCCGATCCGCACCCCGGAAACCTGCTGGTCGAACCGCCGGCCGCGATTCGCCTGATCGATTTTGGTCTGACCGGCCGAATCGACGAGGAAATGCTCGGACACCTGGTCATGGCCCTCATGGGAGCCGTCAATCGCGAGCCCGAGATCGTGGTCGAGGTACTCGCGGACATGGACGCCTTGGGCGAGCAGACCGACCGAGTACAGCTCCGGCGCGATTTCCTCGAGCTGATTGAGAAATACTACGGTCTGCCACTGCACCGCTTCGATATGCAGACGCTGTTCCATGAGATCACGGCTCTGATCCGGCGGAACGATGTTACGGTCCCTCGCGAGTTTGTGCTTTTCGGCAAGGCCCTGGTGGCCGTCGGTGGGATCTGCCTGCAGCTCGATCCGGAAATGGATCTGGTGACGCTGGTCAAACCCCGGCTGGTCAAGCTGCTCGCAGAACGTATGGCCCCGGGCAAGCTGCTTAAATCCGCCGCCATGTCAGGCTGGCACCTGCTCAATTTCCTCAAGGGCTTCCCCAGCCAGTTGCGGGACGTATCCCGGCGAATGGCCCGCGGCAAGTGGCAAATCAACATCCGCCATCAGAACCTCGATTTCCTGGCCAACGAGATCGACCGAGCCAGCAACCGACTGAGCTTCGCCGTGATCACGGC
>DAOOIV010000183.1 GCA_035384605.1 Phycisphaerae bacterium | reverse complement strand
AAGACTACATATTCAAACCGGCGAAATCTCTGCACTTTCAGAACGACGCTGGCACAGGAAGACCGGCGCAGAACTGAAAACAGACCACTCGACGCTTTCACGTTTTCTTCTTGGCGTCTTGGCGACTTGGCGGTTTACATTCCCCTTTCGGCCGTGTTAGACTCTGCCCCGCGAGCAATGCAGTCGGGTAGTCCTTGGCTCACAATCGCGAAAGGAACGCATATGACACGGCGATACGTGTGGATGTGGCTGTTCATCAGCGCAGCTCTCGTCAGCGCGGCTCAGGCCGAGTCGATCACCACCGGTTCATTGCTCCGGGAGATGATCGATCTTCACAAACTGGCCGATTTCCCGAGCCCGGCGTACAAGACGGTGCAGTTCTCATCTTACGATCACCGCAGCAAGGTGCCGGGCGGGCCGGAGTGGTTCGCCAACTCCGATGGCTTTGGCCGTGAGCCGGTGCCGAATTTCGAGGCGGTCATTCGTGAACCGGCCGACGGCAAGCCGGGCGAGTACCTCATCTGCGACGTGAAGGGCCCCGGGGCGATCGTCCGCACCTGGACGGCCGCGATCAGGGGCAACATCCGTCTGTTCCTGGACGACATGGACAAGCCTCTCTTCGACGGCCCGGCCGAGGAGTTTCTGTATCGACCGTACGAGCCGTTCAGCAAGGAAGCCGGCATCGATCCTGATTTCTATCGCAACAGCTTTCAGCAGAATCGGGCCGGCTACGCGCCGATGCCGTTCGCCAAACAATGCCGGATCATCTGGGTCGGCAACGTGAATGAGATCCACTTCTATCAGATTCAGATTCGCCTGTACGAACCGACGGCCAACGTGGTGACCTTCGGTCCGCAGGACGTGAAAAAGTACGCCAACGAGATCCGCGAGATCGGCAAGGTGCTGGCGGCCCCGGCGGCCAACTGGAAGTACGCCTCGACCGCCGCCCCGGTCGAGATCAAGGCCGATCTGGCGCCCGGCGAGGTGAGAGAGGTCCTCAAGCTGAAAGGCCCCCAGGCCGTCGAGCGGCTGACGCTGAAGCTGAGTGCCAAGGATATCGACCGCGCTCTGCGCCAAACAGTCATGCACGTCATCTGTGATGACTACCCCTGGGGACAGGTCCAATCACCGGTGGGTGACTTCTTCGGGGCCGGGCCGGGAATCAACCCATACGATTCCGTTCCTTTCACCGTTGAGGCCGACGGCACCATGACCAGCCGGTTTATGATGCCCTTTGCCAAGTCCATGCGGATTGTCCTCCAAAACCTCGGACAGCAGGCGGCATCGATCAGCGGCTCAGTGTTGCCCATGGACTACGAGTGGAACGATAAGACCTCGATGCACTTCCGCGCCCGCTGGCGGGTCAACCACGATCTCGTCGGGGCCGGTGACGCGGTGCAGGATCTGCCGTTCTTGATTGCCCGCGGCGGCGGCGTGTACGTGGGAACAGCGTCTCTGCTGCTCAACCCGACCGAGATCCCAACGCCGGGCGGCGGATGGTGGGGCGAAGGTGACGAGAAGATCTTCGTCGATGACGATGTCCGGCCTTCGACCTTCGGTACCGGCTCAGAGGACTACTACAATTACGCGTGGTCTTCTCCCGACATATTCTTCCACGCCTACTGCGGGCAGCCCCGCAATGACGGCCCGGGCACGCGCGGGTTCGTGACCAACAACCGCTGGCACGTCATCGACGCGCTTCCGTTCAAGAACAGCATCGCGTTGTACATGGAGCTGTTCCACCACGAACGGACGCCGGGAATATCGTACGCCCGAGTCGGCTATCACTACGCCCGGCCAGGCTTGATCGACGATCATGTACCCATCACCGGCGAAGACGTCCGGTCGCTCGACCTGCCGCCCAATTGGCAGCCCGCCTCACGCGGCGGCGCGAACAATTCGGTGTACCATCAGGCTGAGTCGCTGGTACACTCACCACGAGCCAAGCTTGCCGATGGCAATCTGTATGCCGGTGGGAAGGTCTTACAGTGGGAGCCGGCGAGCAAGGGTGATGAACTCGTGTTGACCTTTCCCATCGCCGAAGCGGGTCGCTATGCCTTGCACCTGGCCGCGGCTTTGAACGGCGAGTCGGGGAGAATCTCGGTCCACATGGGCGACAAATCAATTATGGGCGGCGAGAAAGGCGTGATCGATCTGTGCGCCCCGGGCCGGCAGATGCTGCGGGAGTTCTCAACGGGGCCGATGGACCTGCCCAAGGGGGATCTTAAGCTGACCGTCCGTTACGAGGGGCCGTCAGAGAAATGTGGCGGAAGCACCGTCGGCCTCGACTACCTGCGCGTGCAGCGCCGGTGAGGGTGTGCGCACGATCGCAGTCGGGCAGAAACGCATGGACGGGGAGACGCCCGCCACTGCGAAATCTGTGGTGCTGAAAGAGCGGTCAGCGTTCAGCGGTCGGCTGGGTTGCTGCCGCTGCCTTTCTGCTTCGCCAAGGCTACGCAGCACGGGTGCGGTCGTCTCGGCGAACCAGGATCGCGGTTCTGAAGACGGCGCTCTGATCTGCGCACAGGCGGCACATCGTTTCGCACATTCTCATCTGCCACAATCGCGGTCGGCCGGGACGCCGGGGCCTGTCAGGCAGGCCCGGAAGATAGCGAAGTCTTCGGAATCCACATCGTTATCGTCATCCAGACGGGCCGGCGCGCACTGAGAGAGGTTCTGAGGGTTGCCCGCGCCGGTGTAACACGCCTGGAAGAGGCCGAAGTCGTGCTGGTCGACGTCATTGTCCAAGTCCATGTCGCCCTTGGCCGGTGGGATCGTGCCCCAGACCTCGAACTCGGGGATACGGGCGTAGTTGTCCACGCCGGCGTCGGAGATATTAAGGCGGACGTATCGAATCTGCTGCGGCTCGGCGAACGTGAACAGGGTGGTGTGGAGCTGATAAGGATTCGAGCCGGTGAACTGCGTCGTCCACGGGCCGGCCATGCTGCTCCCCGACTCGATCGTGAAGACCTGCGTGTTGTAGTAGCTCGGCTCGCCACCGGCGCCTGCGTGCTTGACCACGACACAACTCACATCGGCAATCGCCCCGAGGTCCAGCGCGAGCCAGTGGTTGGGCGTCGTGCCCGTCGAAGTCCACTTGGTATTGAGCAGTCCGTCACGGGCCTTGGCGCCGGTCCAGTCGGGACCGTAGACGCTGTCGGTCGCGTCGGCCACGGCCGTCAGAGCGAGATTGACGTCACCGGGAAGCGGTCCGCCGCCGCCGGTCTGGGCGCTCTCGACGTTGATCAGGCGGACCACACCCGTGTCCACCCGAATGGTCAGCGTGTGCGAACCGGTCGAGAGGTTCTTGGCAACCGGCAAGGCCCACAAGTAGGTATAGCCGTTCACGGCGAGGTAAGCCGTGGCAAACGCACCACCGTCGACCGAGTAGTACAGTCTGGGCCCCGAGTCGCCCGACACGACGATCTTCACCGCCGCCGACGGACCGGTGAAGCCGATGCTGACCTGTGATCCGGCCGTGGATGACTGGATGAAGCTGGGTACGCCGAACTCGTTGTAGTGAGCCGTCCAGCCGGACGGCAGCGGGCTGACAGTGACCCAGTCGGTGATGGTGCTACTCGTGACCGGGTAGTCGGTTCGAGGGGAGGGCAGGTTGTGGGCAGCAGCAGCAGCCCCGCGAACGCGTTCGCTTTCCAGGTAAGAGACGATCGCGTTGGAATAGATCTGCGAGCCGGAGGCGTTCGGGTGTACGCGGTCGCCGTCGATCGTTAGGCTCTCCCAAGGTGTCCCGGCCAGCACGTGCTCGTACAACGCCCAGCCGACGTTGACGCTGGACACGCCATAATGGTCGCAGACGTTGTAGTGGGCCTGCACGCTGTTGGGATAGTATCCGGCGAGGTAGGCCGGCTCATTGTAGTAGGCGATGGTCTCGATGAAGCACACGTCTGCCATCGAGTTCTGCGTCCAGCTTTGGCGGACCATCCCTTCGCTGTTGCGTTCAATGAATGATACGGGGTCCTCGGGCAGGTCATTGACCGCAAACTCGATGAAGACCAGGTCGGGATTCTGGGCCAGCACGTCGCGGGCATAGCGCATGGCTCCGATCAAGCTGCCTGTCCCGCTCCAGCCGGCGTTGATCTCGGTGATACGGCCGGGGTACTTCGAGTTGAACCACGAGGTCACGTTGTTTCGGTAGCCGGTCATCTCCGTGACGCTCCCGCCGATGTAGGCGATCTTGACCGAGTGGCCGCTGTTGAGCTTGGCAAAGACGTTGGCCAGACCATTACCGCGATGGATTTCGATAGGATAGTCGACGGCCATCACTGATACCGCAAACGTCGCGCCGAAAGCTGCGGTCGCCCAAAAGACCATCGTGTTCCAGCCGCCTTGCCGACGTGAGGAGGCTTCAGGTTCTCGCTTCACCGCTCCACTCCAGTTCATCGTGATGCGGACTGTTGCGTGACGATCGCGAATCCGGAACTTCCGCCTAAGGCGGACCGCCTTTTTGCGGGCCGCAACCGAAGCGCATTTGAGTCCGGAAACAAGCGCGCAAGCCGCATCGCTTTCCAGCCCTGAGGCTCTATTCATTGATCGAGGGCTTTTGGAATCGCTCCCTGATGCCCTCGCATACCGATTGCAGTTTACTCAACTCCGAGGCGTGGTAAAAGAGGCCGGGCGGTCGGTTTCTGAAGAGATAGTGGCTGACCAGCCAGATTTGTCCACTGAGGTATTGCAGGTCTTCGGCCGCCCTCGACACCTGGTCGTCGGCCGCGGTAAACGCCGGAGACCAGCGAGGCAGAGCCTCATCGAGCTTCTTGAGCGGAACCGGATCGCCGGGCTTGATCGTACCGCCGATAACCAAGAAAGGTTTGATCGTGGTGCTGCCGCGGCCGCGCTGAACGATGAGATAGTTGAAATCCTCGACGGGCCTGACCAGGCGAAATGCCGGCTGCTCGACGGCTCGGGCCCGCTCGATCCGCTGCTTTACGGCGGCGGCTTTTTCATACGCCCGCTCATCCGCCAGTTGCCGCATTTGTTGATGCCAATGGTTGAAAGTTGCCTCCCGATGGCCGCCGGCGAAGGCCAGCGCCGCCCGGATCATTTCGCGGTACTGTTGCATCGGTATCAAGCCGGCACATGCCCCCAGACACCTGCCCATCTCGTAATAGGCGCACGGTGTCCCGTGCGGGACTTGCTCGAGGACCGGGTGGCAGCGGCAGAGGTCGAACGCGTCCTCGATTACTTGGATGAAACGGTTGGCGTCCGATTGCGCAGGAAATGGGCCGAGCGCGGCACCCTCGGCGGCCAGCACCTTGCCCGCCAGGAATCGGGGGATGGAGGCCTCGGGGTTCACCTGCACGAACCACGCCGGGGCGAAAGAGAGGCTCTTGAGATACTCATTCGGCATGATCTGCCGGGCCAGGCGCAGATAGAGATAGTCGGTCTCAAAAGCCGAGTATGCCGGTTGCCAGCGGATCTTTCTGACGATTTCGCCGAGCCGGGCTCGCCGCCGCGACTCAGCCGCGAGGGGCTCATTGGTCTCCACGGGCGGATCAAGCAGCCGTCCTCGCAGAGCCCGCCTCAGGTCGGCCGCGGTGGACAACTGGACGAGGCGGTCCTGCTCGTCGGTCAGCAGATATACTCCCCTGCCGCCCGGGAAGGCTCTTGCGGTGGCTTGGCGATCCGGCCGGAAGCCGGCCCCTTCCTGAGCCTGATCGGAGCTCTCGGCCCGAACCGGTCCTCCCGCATCCACTGCTTGCTGGTCGTTCGCCGGGATGGGCGGGTAATCCATTTCATGAAGAAAAAGGTCTTGCCATCGCACGGTCGTAGTCTAAGCCGAAGTCCTTCGCCTGAACAGGTCTGATTTTACCATTGCGCGTTGGGTTAACGAAGGATGTTTCCTGAAAAGGGCTCGACTCGCGCGTTCCTCCGATTGTTCACGACATCGTGGATTGCGTGCGGGCTCACATCTTTTTTCTGCGTCCGCCGGCCTAAGGCGGACCGCCTTTTTGCGGGCCGCAACCCAAACGTCTTGCGATCCAGAAACATGCGCGCAAGCCGCACAGATGTCCGGCCGTAAGGGTTGAAAGGCGCATGCCCACGCAAAGCCGTGGGCATGGCACCCGGCGGAGGGCCGAATGACGAATGTCGAAATCTAAATGACCAATGCCGAGATCCGGATGAACAACGTCGAAATCACAATGACTTA
>DAOOIV010000182.1 GCA_035384605.1 Phycisphaerae bacterium | reverse complement strand
GAAACTCCTGAACACCCTGCGGGCGGACGTCGCTCTTGGCTCGAATCCGGTCCGGGGCGTCGAACGGCTGATAGTCCGGCATGCGTTTAAGGAAAGCCGGCAGACCTTCAAGAAAAGAATCGCGGTGGTACGCCGAGTTGAACCATACGCGCTTGGCCGCCAGAGCAGTGATGATATTGCTCAGGACGTAATGGAAATCCCGGTCGGTTTCGAACCGGACGGGATACGTGAGCTGGTTTTCATGGAAGTATACGAGGGTCGGCAGATGTCGCATCTCCACCGGGAGCAGGCCCAGGAACTCGGCGAGATTGAGCATGTCGGAACAATAAATGAGATCCCAAGTTGAGCCGGATTTGAGAAGCTGATTGGCCTGGTCCGCAAAGGTGATGGCGGCGTGGCGCATGCGCCATTTCCACTTGTAGGCCGGCAATCCCAATACGGTCCATTCGTGCCGACTGTTGGAAGACCAGCCACTGAGGAAAGCCTTGTGACTCCCGCCGTGGTAAGGTTCAAGAGCCAGGATTTTCATGATGTTCTCACCGCGTCGTCATCACCGCTTCGTGTGGGCACATGTTACCGCTTGGCCAGCATCCAAGCCACCCGGCCCGGCCCGTCGGGGCAAACGCCCATCCCTCAGAACCAAGGAGTATACTGTCTTTTGTCCGGGTTTGCACCAGAAACGAATGCCGACCAGCCTGAGATTTCATCAGTCAACCGCCGGCGTCGCTTTTGCAGGTGCCAAGACGGTTTCTCGTATGGTTTCCGGGGCTTGGCCGCAGTCCGGAGAGCTATTCACGCCGACCCGAAGTCAACGCCGGTTTTGGGACCCAGACCCAGTATGTATTCACGGCCCCGAGTGTACTCAGCCTCGTTGGCGCAATGCTCGATCATGAGTGGGGTGTCATGATCCAAGGCGGCCAAGCGTCGGAGGAACGTCCTGTAATCGAGTCTGCCCGATCCGGGCGGGACCTCCTGGAAGTGGATATTCATCTCCAACTTCCAAACCAGATCTTTGGCATGGCAGCTTACGATCCACCGCCCCAACTTGTCGAAGCACTCGTCGAGCAAATCGGCGTTGTGGTAGAAGCGCTCCGGGCAGTTAATCAGGTTGCAGGGGTCGAGATGTACCCCAAAGGCCGGGCGGTCGATGGCCTTGATCAACCGAACATAGGAGTCCGGACTGTCGGGCAGGGCCCAGCCCATCATCTCGTAGCAGAACCGGGCTTTCTTGGGCTTCACCGCATCGATGATCTTGCGGGCGTTTTCGACCGCGGCGTCGAAGAATCTCTGCGAAAGGTTATCGGGGTGAGGCCCGAACCATGACTCGGCGCTGAAAGATCCGGCGATGTCAACGCAGCACAATGCCCCGATCGCTTCGGCCAGGGCCAGCCCTTCGGTCACCGCTTCGAGATTGGCCTTCCGCTTGGCCGGATCGGCGTCCAGAAGATTGCACCAACGCCCGACCTCGGCGATGACTACATCGTGTTTGGCGTAGGCTTCACGGACGGCCTTGATCCGCTCTCTGTCGTCGAGGTTGACGCCCGGGCAATAGGCTGCGCGGTAGCCCAGCTTGCGGTGAGCCAGGGCCAGTTCCTCGGGGTCGTCCGTTTTGACAAACACAGGGCCCCCCAAGCGGATTACCCGGCGCTTCTTCGCATCGGACTCGGGCGCACTTGCCGCTGCGAGGCGCCTGGTTCCAAGAGCCGTAGTTACGCCAACCCCCACAGCTCCTTTCAGCATGTTGCGTCGATTCATTCGTTTTCTCTGCATCGTCGGCTCCCATCTCACTGCTTCGGTCTGCCGGGATTCTACAGGGGTAACGGCTCGAATAGTGCCTTCATGGTAATCTTGGAGGGGTCCTTGAGCATAGGCACCACCTCGTTCAACTGGTCGATCTTGTAACGGTTCGTGATCATGGGGGCGAAGTCGAAGACCCGTTTGCCCAGCATCTCGATGGCCAGTTGCCAGCCGCCGGCCTGGCCCCACGCGCCCTGGATGTTGAGTTCCTTGGTGGCGATCTGATCGATGGGAACGGTGATCTCGCGGCCGCCGTGATAGCCGCAGATGACGCCTCGTCCTCGCTTGCGTAGCACCTTCAGCCACGGGCCTACCGCCGGGTCCGCACCCGAGCACTCAATGGACAGATGACATCCTTTACCGTCGGTCAGCGATTTGACTTTTTCGACCACGTCTTCCTTGTCCGCTCGGATGATGTGTTCGGCCTTGACCACTCCGATTCCCACGGCAATGTCGAAGCGAGCCTGGTCGGTGCTCAGTCCGATGAGGATGGGCAATGCACCTCGGTACGTGGCAACGGCCGCGCTGCCCACGCCCTGTGGGCCGGGGCCGAAGATCGCTACCACCTCGCCCGCTTGGACCTTGCCTTTGACCTCCGTCCAGCGGACCGCGTTGGCCAGGAAGGCGGTAGCGACCGCGTTAGCCATGTTCACGTTGTCAGGAAAGCGGTGGGTGATGGCCCGCGGATGGACCATCAGGAAGTCGGAGTACATGCCCCACAGGCCGTGTTCCAGTGATAGCGGCATCGACACGCCGTGTTGCCGGTTCTTCTCGCAGAGTTGGTACTCGCCTGCCCGGCACTGTTCACAGGCGTCGGGGCTATTGGTGTCGCAAGGAATCATGACCTCGACGGCCACTCGGTCGCCCACCTTGAGGCCTCGCCTGTGTGCGGCCTCGGGACCGATGGCCGCGACCACGCCAACGCCCTCGTGTCCCAGAATCAGCGGGTACTTGCCAATCGAATGAGGATGTTTTCCGCTGTAGACGATGGTATCGCCGCCGGCGCAGCCGTAGACTCCTTCCATGCGGATCAGCGCGTCGTTGGGGCCGAGCTTGGGAATCGGGATTTCCTGGATGCTGCCTTTGCCCGTGCCGTCAACCACAAACGCCCGGCTTGTCGTTGGTATTCTCATCTGTCTTGCCTCTCGCGAATCGGTCACCAAAGGGTCATAATATCGCCCCGAAGGCCGGTCGTGTACAGTCGCGACCGGCGACCGGATGCGCGGCGATCGAGACTTGCGGACTTGAGGACTCAAGGCCGGCGTACGCGAGCGACAAGCCGGAGTTGCTGAGTTTGCGTGGATTTGGAATCTCAGATTAAGCAGTGAGGTCATCATGGCATACTACGGTGCAGTGGGCAAGGCGGGACGAACAGTCGTGGCGCGACTTCGGCCTGGAACGGATCTGCTGGGGGGGCTGAAAGAACTTGCCGAGGCCAATAAGATCAAGGCGGCCTACATTCCGGTCATCATCGGCGGGGTGGACCGGGCGATTATCGAGGTGGCCAAGCCCTCGAAGGAGAGTCCGGTCGGCGTGGTCGCCAAGAAGATTGAACTAACCGGCCCGATCGCCATTTGTGGAGCCCAGGGAATGATCTGCGAACTGGAGGACGGCGGAATCGAACCGCACCTGCACATCACGTTTGTGGACAGCAACGGGCACGTGCACGGCGGGCACCTGGAGGCCGGCACTGCCCCCGTAACCACGACCGCCGACGTGATCATGCAAGAGGTCCTGGAGGTCAAATTCGGGCGGGGCTTTGACCCGGACATCAAGACGACGCTGTTTTTTCCCAGCCCGGCCGGGCAGTAGTCGACTCGAGCACCGGCACATGCAGTCAACCGTTTCGCGCGAACCTCTAAAACGACAGGCCGGCAGTGCCGGAAACCCAGGTCGTCATGCTGATTTGAGGCCGCCCTTCAACCAGCAAGTCTGGTTCTTGCTGCGAGCACTCGAGCGGGAACTCATTTCTTGCAGCCGATCGGCAGAAGATACACCGCCCGCTGCGGAGCCGGGATGTTCATTGCCTTTCCGACGGCATTCGCGTCGAATCCGCCCACCGGCACGCTTGCGAGTTCAAGAGCGGTTGCCTGGAGCAACACGTTCTGGGCCACGTGTCCTGCCTCCAGGAGGCTGTACTGTTCGGCCATCTTGCCGCAACGGGGTTTGAGCCGCTCGACGTCGATGGTGATGATCATGCACAGGGGCGCCGAGCCAACCGACGGCTGCCAGCATGCGCCGCGGAGCCGGCCCATCGCTTCAGGCCCACCCATTGGCCGCAGGGCGTGCGGGCCGGGCAGGTATTCGAAGCAGCCGTCCTTGTTGACCAGGTAGATGTTCACCGCGTACAGGGCCATGGCCGAGGGAGCGGTGCGCTTGCCGCTTGACTGGTCGGTGATGCCCTGGGCTGCCCAGCACAACTGCGAGACCTGCTCCAGGGTAACCGGCTTGTCAGCAAACGAGCGGACTGATCGCCGGTCGGCCATGGCCTTGGCCAGAGACATGCCGCCACTGGTTGCAGGGGGCGGCAAGACGGTGTCGGTCGGGGTCGCCGCCGGTCGATGCGTTACGAAAAGAGGCTCCGTGCAACCACCGGCAAGACTCGTCGCCACGATGATTACTGTTGTTGTCAGTCGCGTTGTCATGTCACACCGGTCCTTTCATGAGAGGAAACGATCCGCCAAGGTGGAACCTGCAATCCCACCTGTTGCATGTATGCTTCTGTCTTCTCGGCCTGGCCCCACGACCCTTGGCCTCTCTTGTTCACGCCGGTCGATGGTTATCCTTTCGCCAATCCGGGTCCTGCCAGCGTCCGTTCGTAAAATCAGGTATGTCAACCGCTTTGCTCCGGTTGGCGATCGACTCGTGGGAACACCAATAGAGAACGCTCCATGAGGCCGCGTCATACACGTCGATCCACGGCTCGCGATCCTGACGAACCATTTCGATGAAATCTCTGACGGCAAAGAAGTCGCCGCCGCCGTGGCCGGCGTTCTCAGCTTGTCGCGCGTCGCGCTTCCAATATGCGTGGTCGTACTGCTCCTGGTATTTCTGCAGGTTGTCCCACTTCTCGCCTTTGCCTTCCTCTTCGATGTACACGCCGTGCCGCGAGTCGTAGAGTCCCTTGGTGCCTTGGATCATGTAAGGCAGGACGGCGGGCCGGGGCGAATTGACGTCGTAGTCGAGCCGGATCACCCGCCCCTTGACCGTCTGGATTTGAGTTGAGACAAACTCGCCCAACGCCCAGTCGATTTTGCCCTGCGGGCTGTCGGCGCCGTATTTCTTGACCGCGTATTCCTTCAGGACCCGCGGGGCGGTCATCATGCTCGTGCAATACTCCATGCGGTCGCCGTCGTTGAGCCCCATCCACTTGCTGACCGGCCCCATGGCGTGCGTCGGATAGTCGCTGCCGAAGTTGTTGGCCGCCCAGTCGCCCCACCAGTCGAGCGAGCCGTCCTGCTTGAAAAGCATGAAGCGGCAGTCGTGGAGGTAACCGCATTCGGCGTAGTACGGCTCGCCAAAGATGCCGGCTCTGACCATGTTCCAGACGGTCATGATGTGCCGCATGTAGAGATAGTTCTCGAGCAGCATGTAACGCCGGCCGGTGGCTTCCTTGGTCTTGACGAGATCCCACAGCTCCCGGAGCTGGAACCCCGCGGGCACCTCGCTGCCGATGTGCTTACCCGCCTTCATCGCCTCGATGGCCATCGGACAATGCCACTTGGTCGGCGTGGCGATGAGCACGGCGTCGAGGTCGTCGCGTCTGACCATGGCGCCGTAGTCATCGGGGGCCTTCGAATAGCGGAACGGCTCGGAACCCTGTGCCTTCTTGACGATCTCAGCGGCACGCCCGAGATTGTCCTCATTCAAGTCACACACCGCCCTGACCTGCACGCCGGGCACGGCAAGTGCCAACCGAAGAAGGTGCGTGCCGCGATTGCCCAGGCCCACGACACCCAGGCGTACCGATTTGGAGTGCTTTGCCTCATCAAGAGACGCCAACGCCGGTTCACCGATCGCCGCGGCGGTCACTATTCCCGCACTCCTGGTCAGGAACTCTCGTCGATTCATCCAGTTTCTCCCGCAGAACAGTACAGCGCGTTCAATTATCGCTCATACGATCATAACCGCAACCGGATCGCCTTGGTCCACGTCAGGACACGGCCCTGTTGCGGCACGGGGAACAGGGAAGTCGGCATCAAATGCATTCATGTTCGGAGTTGTGTCTGAGATGATCGGCCGTCCGATACGCCAGGGTCCGTCTCGCGAATGTCACATAAAACCTCCTATATATTTCTTATTACAGCGCGTTCTTGGCGTCGTTGTTCTGGCGGACATCATTTTCTCTGAGGCTGGTTCAGACCGAATCACGGAACGTGTCCGCCGACGGCCGGTGATCGCGCCGACCGCCCGTGGGTCTTGCATGAGCAACCTCATTCGAAACCCGGACGCAGGTAACCGGCATTGCGGTGGGCCCAGTCGAAACGGGTCCTCGCGGCTTGGGTCAGGATGAATGATCCGGAGAACACGGCCGTCGCGATTCCGT
>DAOOIV010000181.1 GCA_035384605.1 Phycisphaerae bacterium | reverse complement strand
CTGAGCGGAGATGGGCCGACGGGGGCGTCGGCCCTACCCCCCGCATGCCCACGCAAAGCCGTGGGCATGGCACCCGGCGGAGGGCCGAATGACGAATGTCGAAATCTAAGGCGGAGCGCCTTTTTGCGGGCCGCGAGCCAAGCGCACGGCGATCGGGAAACATGCGCGCGAGCCGCGGAGATGTCTGGCCGTAAGGTTCTCAAGCTCTCACAACCCATGCTCCTGCAACTTGCGGATCAGCTCGGTGGATGAGTTTTCCTTCGGGCCGCCGACCGTGGCCAGGCGAATGCCGAGGCGCTGCACGGTGGGATACTCTGGGAGGTTGTGCGGGCCGTACTCGGGGCCCTTGCACATGACGTCCGGGCGGATGAACTCCAACAGGGCGTCGCAGGTCGGCTCGCCGAAGCAGGTAACGATGCTGACCGGCTTGAAGGCGGCGACGATCTCCATCCGGGCATCGAGGGGCTGGAGCGGCCGGTCCTTGCTCTTGTACTGCTTAATCGACTCGTCCGTGTTCACGCCGACAACGAGCACATCGCCTTCGGCAGCGGCACCGTAAAGATATCGCACGTGCCCAACGTGGATGATGTCAAACGCCCCGTTCGTGAAAACGATCTTCTTGCCGGCGGCGCGAAGCTTATCCACCTCGCGCTTGAGTTCCTGGCGATCGGTGATAATGCGAGCCATCGGGTCTCCTGTACAACTGAATCGAACCTCGCACCAGGCGGATTGTTCCGGCGGGCATTTCTCCGGCGAGGTTCGGAGCGAGAAGACGCCGGCGGGCAAGCGGCCGGTGACACCCGCGAATCTCACGTGGCAACCGGCTGGGTTCGCCTGCTCAACAACTCGCGAGCGGCTTGCACGACCATGTCGCCGGTTACGCGGCGCATACAGCGGTGATCGAGCGGGCACTTGCGCTTCATGCATGGACCGCAATCCACCGGCACCTGGATCGCCCGCTCGCACGAACTGTTGGTGGCGGTCCACTGCTGGTGTGTCGGACCGAAGATGGTCACCGTCGGCACTCGGAAGGCAATACCGAAGTGTCGCGGGCCGGTGTCGTTGGTAATCAGCAGGCCGGCCCGTCGAATCAGGGCCTTGGTCGGGCCGAGAGGCAACACGGGCTTGTCCAGGACGGTGCTGGAATGACGCATATGGCCGGCAACCTGCCGTGCGGTATCGATCTCCTTTGGACCGCAGGCGATAAACATGGCCGCACCATGCTCCACGACAAGGCGGTCGGCCACCTCGGCAAATCGTTCGGGAAGCCACCGCTTGGCCGGCCCGAAAGAGGAGCCCGGGTTGAGCACGACGACGGGCCTTCCCTGCGTGACGCCGGCAGCGGCAAACAACCCGTCCACTACGGCCTCTTCCTCAGGCGTCGTTTACAATTTTTTTTTTTCAAGCAGAAGACGGCATACGAGATACCGGGCAATCGCGTTGTAGTACCGGGTCATCGGGATCGGCACGTATTTCCCGTTGTACCGCTCGGGGAGCAGTCTGTCGGTAAGCAGCAGCCCCCTGCCGTCGCGGTCATAGCCGATCCGTGAACGAATCCCCGCCAGGCGTGCCAGGAGCGCCGCCCGGAAGGAATTCGAGAACAGCACGGCCCAGTCAAATCGCCGATCCCGCATCTCGGCCGCAAAACCAAGGAAGCCCTGCCGCCGCTTGGGACGGCTCTGTCCTTTGGTTGTGGCCGGCCAGTGGATGATCTCGTCAGCCCACTGCCCCCCGCTGAGGATGTCCTCCAGATGACTGCGAAGCAGGAAGGCAATGTGTGTATCCCGGAACCGCTCCCGCATGACTCGCAAAGCCGGGGTTGCCAGCACCAAATCACCAACCCAGTTCGGCAGGACGATCAGGATCCGCGACGGGGCTTTTTGCGTCGACACTTCATGGGAATCGCCGGTCTGTTGGCTGTAGTTTATCGGTTGGTCGTTGGACATGCCGGGAATTGTATGACAACCCTCCCTCACGTGACAACTCCCCCTTGGCTCGGTACCCTTACGGCGTCGCGATGGCCTGTGGGCCTGCCGCGGCTTTGGAAATGCAGCTTTCAAGATCGTAACGGAAGGAGACTTAGATGCCGGACAAGACCTGCGCCAGCAACGCTTCTGGTCCATGCCAAACACGACCAAACACATCGTCGTCGAGCTGGAGCCGCCGCAGAATCCTCGAGACTGCGGCCGCAGGAGTCGGCGCCTTGGCCGTCGGCGGCATCCGCCGGGCCAGGGCCGCCGAAGCCTCGGACTACGGCTCAAAGGTAACACCAAGCCCCCGATCACGGGTCCTCGGGGCCAATGACCGCATTCTGCTGGGCATCATCGGCGCCGGCGGGATGGGTCGCCACCACATCCAGAGCATGCTCGACCGCAAGGAAAACAACTGCGAGTTCATCGCCGTCTGCGACATCAACGAGGCCAACCGCAGGGCCGCCGTCGAGATGTGCGGCGGCAAGGCCAAGAGCTTCAACGAGCACGAGCGGCTGCTGGAGATGAAGGAGATCGACGGCGTGCTGATCGCCAGCCCGGATTTCTGGCATGAGCGACACCTGATCGACTCGGTCATGGCCGGCAAGGACGCCTACTGCGAAAAACCCATGTCCTGGTCGATCCCGCAGGGGGCTAACATGGTCAAGCAGGTCCGCCGCACCGACCGGATCGTGCAGATCGGCATGCAGCGACGCAGCACCCCATCTATCATTGAGGCAAAGCGAATCGTCGACAGCGGCTTTCTGGGCGAGGTCAGTCTGGTGCGAGCCGAGTGGTACTGGAACATGCCGGACTTGCCCAACCCGGAGGACATCAAGCTTGAAGGCAAGGTCGACTGGGACCGGTTTCAACTCCCGCTGCCGCCGGAAAAACGTTACCCGATGAACCCGGTGAAGTACCGGTTCTGGCGGTACTTCTGGGAGTACTCGGGCGGCAACATGACCGACCAGGGCACTCATCTGATGGACGTGATCCAGTGGCTATTCAACGACAGCAAGCCGCCACTGGCCGCCCAGGAGCACGGCGCGGCGTACCAGATCAAGGGCTACGAGACGCCGGACACGTTCTGCGCGGTCTTCGAGTACCCGAAGTTCATGGCGACCTGGACCCTGACCTACACCAACAACTGGCACGATGCGTGGTCGATCATCGCCCACGGCCGCAAGGGCACACTGGAACTCGACGATCGGGGGGCGCGGTTCTACAAGGAAAAGTGGCCCGCCAACTGGGAGGACATTCCGCCAGAGCCTGAGCATGAGATCTCCAGCCCGCTGCGGGTCGACCTGCATGAGGCCAACTGGCTCGAGTGCATGCGAACCCGTAAGGAGCCAAACGCTCCGGTCGAGATCGGCCATCAGGCGGTCTCCGCCCTGCATCTGGCCAACGCCGCCCACCACGCCAAGAAGCGGGCGACCCTCGACCCCGACGGTCTGACCGTCCGCATCCCCTGATGCGGCAGGACAGGGATCGGGGGCCTGGGAGGCCGGTTGCGAGTTGTCGAGTGCCTGTTGCTTTGCGTTTCGAGGGCTGCAGGTTCTTCTCCTTTTCGAACGAAGGCGAACCGCGCGAACCTGCCCACATCCACGAACGCAAGGGCGAAAACGGGGCCGGATTCCGGCTGGACCAGGCAGTGACGATCGCGGACTCGCACGGCACGACTTCGAGCGAGTTGACCCGGATTGCCCAAGTGGCTGCGGAAAACCGCGACCTATTCTTGAGGAAACGGGATAAGTACTTTGCTGACTAAGGCGGCAGCCAAACGCGTCTGGTTTGACGATCTCAACCTGTGGATCGAGTTGGTCGACGGGCGGCAACTGGCGGTCCCGTTGGCCTATTTCCCCCGGCTGCTGAACGCTACACCGCGGCAACGCGAGCAGTTCGAAATGAGCGGAGGGGGCACCGGTATTCACTGGGATGCGCTCGACGAAGACATCAGCTTCGAGGGCCTGTTGCCGGGGATCGGGGATTGAACGAGACGCCGGGCATCGGCAGACCACTAATCCTGCCAAGGCCCCTCCGACGGCCCAAGACTCCTTTGACCATTACTTCCCATTCGGTACAATAATAGAGGTCGGGGGGCTCTGATTGGAAAAGACAGGAGGGCAAGCCATGTTACGAACTTACGGAGGCTTTCCTTATCGGTATCTCGCCTGCCTGATGGTCCTATCGGCGGCCGGATTCATCACCCGGTACACCTTTGCCGAGACGGTCATCCCGTCCAGCTCTTGGCGAAACACCATTACCTTCCCGAGCGACTCCTTCCGAAAGGCCGCGCCCGAAACCGGCGATCCGGGCTGGATCAAGTTCCTGATCTTCGTCAGCGATCCGACCAAAGTGTACTTCCAGGACAGCAACGCCTACCCGTTCCACTATGACTGGGCAACGACCTTCGTCCAGGAATACATCGGGATGAGCACCGAGGAGTTCAACCAGATCAGTCTCTACGCCGAGGGGCAGGAGGCGATTCTGGGTTCGGTGATACTGCCCTACTGGACCGTTCATCAGCCGCCGTCCGAGCAAATCAAGGAATACGGCATCGAGCTTGTTCGCCGAGACGCGTACGACCCGGCCCAGGTGGTCAACCTGTTCAACCTGGTCAAGTCAAAGATCACCGCGGAAGCCGGCGTCGAGGCTTTCTATTTCCCCAGCTACGACCAAATCGCATCGGCCGAGGAAAACCGTGCCTACTTTGAGGCCAACGGCATCATCGTCAGTTCGCCCAGCCGATGGGCTAAGGGCAACATCAGCTACTCGCGCGGCTGGGCCCTGGGAACCCTCAAACAGTTCGCGGCCACCCAGATCGAGAACGCCTATCTCACGGGCCAACTGGCACCCGGCGACATCCTCCTGACCGACGGCGTGCCTGCCGACATGCCGGTCATCGCGGGCATCATCACGCTGGCCCCTTCGACGCCGAATTCGCACGTCGCCATTCTGGCCAACACCTATGGCATTCCGTTCGTTTTCCTGGCGCTGTCCGAGGATGCGACCCGGGCCCAGCAACTGGTCGGTCGCAAGATCGCGCTGCGGGTCTACGGGAACGCCAATGACTGCGACGCTCGGCTGATCGACGTGCAGGACGTGCTCACCCCGCAGCAGATCGACGAAATCCTCGCTCTCAAGACACCCCCGCCGCTGAACATCTGCCCCGTCACGCCCTATGGCGCATACAGCGCCTCAACCGATGGGCTGTGGCCGTCGGATATTTGCTACTTCGGCGGCAAAGCGGCCAACTTCGGCCTGTTGCGGCGGTCGATCCCGTCGAACTGCCCGGTGGCCATGGCCTTCTCGTTCGACCTCTGGAACGAATTCCTCAGCCAGACGCTGACCAACGGCCGCACGCTTCGCGAAGAAATCGCCTATCGTCTGGCCGGTTTCACTTATCCGCCGGCGAACATGGCCGCCCTGGCCGATGTCCTTGAGGGCATCCGCGAAGACCTCTTCAAGAAGACCTCCGCCACCGTCTTCAGCCCCGCCCTGCAAAACGAGATCATCAGCGCCCTGCAAGACCCGGCATACGGTTTCGATCCGTACAAGAAAATCCGGTTCCGCAGCTCGACCAACGTGGAGGACAGCGAGCAGTTCACCGGTGCGGGCCTGTACGACAGCTTCAGCGGCTGTCTGGCCGACGACCTCGACGGCGATGGGGTCGGACCAAGCCTCTGCGACCCCGCGGAGGCGAACGAACGCGGCGTGTTCCGGGCGATTCGCAGGGTCTTCGCCAGCTTCTACTACGACAACGCCTATCTCGAGAGACTCCGCCACGGCATCGACGAGAGCCAGGCCGGCATGGCCATGTTGGTCCATCACTCGACGCCCGACCCGATCGAGATGGCCAACGGGGTGGCCACGCTTGAGAGAATCAGCACCACCACGAGCCGCATCAAGCTCGTGACGCAACTGGGTGCCGTTTCGGTGAGCAACCCCACCGACGGATCCATTCCTGAAGAGGTGAAGGCCGACGTCTATTCCTTCGGCACATACCTGACCATCCAGGCCTATTCGAACCTGGTGCCGCTGGGCGCCACGGTGTTGGATTGGGAATCGGACTACCGCACTCTTGCCAGTCTGATGGTCCAGGCCTCCAACGCCTTTGCGGCCGCCTCCGGCAAGACGAAGTACGTGCTCGACTTCGAATACAAGAAGGTCGCCCCCGAGGGCCACCTCCGGATCAAGCAGATCCGCGAGATCCCACAGCCGAGTACCACGCCCGGCATCGTCCCCTTCCTCATCAAGGAGCCCACCCCTTACTGCATTTTCCAGGGTGAGTACGGAGAGGTCTTCGGTAACCACCGGCTCAAGTCGCAGTTGACCGTCGAGACGAGAAGCATGTGGCTGACACCGGATAATCTCGACCGGACCATCTACGAAAACGTGTTCCTCGAATACGTCGACAGCGAGGGAAACATCCGCACGGCAAGCGGGTCGCCGGCCGACTGGCCGGAGGCGTCTCATTCCTACGCCAACAACACCTCGACCGACACATGGGTTTTCGCCGACAT
>DAOOIV010000180.1 GCA_035384605.1 Phycisphaerae bacterium | reverse complement strand
TTCCCAAGCGGGGTGAACGAATGCCCGGGCCCATCCGCATTCTCTGGGCCGCGCGTTGGGAACACGACAAGAATCCTGACGCCTTCTTTCTGGCTCTCAAGTCTCTCAAGCTCGGCGGCGTTGATTTCCGCATCAGCGTCATCGGCGAGCAGTTCCGCGAGCGTCCGCCGATCTTTGACTGGGCCCGGCAGTATTTCTTCCACCACATCGATCGCTGGGGTTTTCAGGAGTCGCGGCAGGATTACGAAGAAGCTCTGATGGAGGCCGACGTTTTCGTCTCGACGGCCAACCACGAGTTCTTCGGCATCACCGCGGTCGAAGCGATCGCCGCTGGGGCCTATCCCCTCCTGCCCAAGCGACTGGCTTATCCGGAGATCCTCGATCCCAAGGTTGCCGGGGACGTCTCGTGTTTCTTCTACGAAAGGGAAGCCGAAGGTCTGGCCGAGCGGCTGAGAGAATTGGCTGAACGCCTCACCAAGGGCGACCTCTGGCAGGGCGATCCCGATCGGGCCAAGCGAGCCACCGCTCGATTCTCCTGGAGCAAGTTGGCTCCCATCCTGGATGAAGCGATCGAGTCGGTGTGAACGGTGACCGGGCGCATGAGAACGGCCGGGAATAACCCGGCCGTCTCCTCCTCGTCTCGATCTCGCGATTCGTTACTCGACGACGTGGTATGCGAATTCCTGGGCCCAGTATTGGCGCCCCGTGATCGGATCCACGAAGTGCCCCAGCCCCACATACACGTAGTCGGGTTCCAGCATGTTCAGTTGGTGCGACGGGCTGTTGTCCCAAGCTCGCATGACTGCCTGCACGGTCCGTTGCCCGGCCGCCAGATTCTCACCCACATACCTGTGGCAGAAGCCAAGTTCCATCGCCCGGTCACCCGGTTCAAGTCCCTCGGGCGTGATATGGGCGAAGTAACCGCGTTCGTACATATCCGACAGATGAGCCTGAGCCGCAGCCTCCAGACGCTTGCTGTAAACCAGCGGCGACAACCCATGGTTGACGCGATAGTTGTTCAGTTCAGCAAACAGACGTTTCTGAACGGCGGTGTCTGGAGCACCGAGCTCAAGACAGGGTTCCTCAGCGGCCAGACTGCCGCTTGTATCCGCCACGTCCCCGTCAAGGCGCAACAGATTGAACACTTCCTGCGCGCCGGTGCCGGCCGGTCCACTGGGCAGAACGCCGCCGCTGCAGCCGACCAACGCTGCGAAGACCAGGGCAGCAAGTGCTGAAACCGAATATTGCCACTCGCGACGCATCGTGCTGTTGTCCACAAAGTGCCGGCGAATCGCACTTTGCCGATCATATCACGACGGTCACCCCGAAGTCATCAACCAGGGCGCAGGAAATGTTGAAAAACGCTTCGGGCGCTTTCTTTCCGGCTTCTTTATGGGCCGGAAAACAATATCGGACCATGCGGCCATTTTGCCTATTTTCTCCGGATTGACCGGATCACCACCTGCTCGATAGGGATGGCCGTGAACGCGCCGCCGCGGTTCTCTGTCGGAACGGCACCAATCTTGTCCACGACGTCCATGCCTTCGATGACCTCGCCGAAAGCGCAGTACCCGCCATCCAAGGTCGCGTTGTGCTTGAGGTTGATATAGAACTGGCAGGTGGCTGAGTTGGGCTCGGAAGTACGGGCCATGGCGATGGTGCCGCGAGTATTCTGGCGTCCTTTCTTGCCTTCGTTGATTATCGGCGGACGCGTCTCCTTTTCGCGCAGGGTGGTGTCAAAACCGCCTCCCTGGATCACGAAATTCCTCTCCACCCGATGGATAATGGTGTTGTCATAGAACTTGTCATCAACATACTGCAGGAAATTCGCCACCGTGATTGGCGTGCGCTGGTCATCGAGGCGCACAACCATCGTTCCCATGTTGGTCTCGATGACCACCTGTGTGTTGGTCGGTCGAGAGGCAGGAGTGGCAGCGGCGGGAGCCGGTTTGGGCGCAGGCTTGGGTTCCGCGGCTTTCGCCGGCGGCTTATAGTCCGGCGGCGCTGTTGCGGAAGAATCGGTTTCATCCGCCGATGAATTGCATGACGGCAGAGCCGTCATGACCAAGGCCAGAACGAATAATCCCAGAATGCGTGTTCTCATCTGAAGACCTCCATCCGGACACAGGCGCGTTTGTCGGTTACCATGATAACGTTAATACGGGATCATGTCATCGACCGGGTGTGGCCGACGCTCGCAGATACGTGTCGCCCCAGTTGGCATGCACTTGGCCGTCGCCGTCGTCAACCCTGACAACGGCCAGCGTCAGTCTCCGGCATCCATTGACGGGCACATTGAATCGCTGCGGCTTGTCTCCGACCGCCAGCGACTCGCTGCTGAAGAGAAGATGACCGTCGGCAAGGATCTCGAACCGCGCGCGCCCTTTGGCCGTCGTGGCATCATCGATGCCCACTTCCCCGCTGAAGCGGTCGTATCCCTTGCCGAGCAAGTAGTCAATGCGATTGCCCGGCACGGTGCCCAGGCCTCGATGATAGCGGCGTCCGGCCATTCGCAGCGGGTTACCTCCGACGTTGCGATCGGCCGAGGGAGCAGGGCCCCCGATGAAGAGCGGCACAAGCTGCGTCAGGTACGCGTTTGCGGGGACCGGTGTTCGATGCACACCCTCGGGCAGAGGCGGAGACTCCTGCCCTGCCCAGTCTACCGCTCGCATCGTGTAAGCATATGAAGTGTCATAGACGATATCGCTGTCCTGGTATTGGTTCTCAAAGCCAGCCACGGTGGCCAGCGGTTTGCCGTCGCGGTAGATGCGGTATCGCGCCGGCCGCGACTCTGCTGCGTCCCATGACAGCAAGACGCCGCGGGTGTTTTGTTGCGTCGACATTCGAGCCGGGGAAGGTGGAGGCGACAGCGGCAGCGACGCCCTTCGGAATGCGATGCTCCATGAAACGGTCTGCTCAGTATTGCTCTGCAGCGTGACCATGCGCAACGGTCCGTGAGATCGAATCAACGACGAGACCATGTTCGCGTCCACTGTTGCGATCTCGAGCGAGTTCCGGTCGATCGGCAACAGTATGCGCAATTCATACGCCTCATCCGGAAACAAATTACTTCTGCCGCTGAGCGTCATTGACTGCGGGTCGTAAGAGACGTCGGTCAGATCTGTTAAGCCCTGAGTGATGTGACGGCTGGTACTCAGCACACGCGGCTCGTTCGGTCGCACATCGCGGACGCACAAGACGCGACAGTCTCCCGGGGGAATGTCAGTCTCAAACACCTCGTCCGTAACCGCCAGGAGTTGCTGCTGCCAGAAATCGTAGACAGCCAAGCGGCTCCTGGCAGGCGGCGAGATACCGAGGCGCTTAAGGCCGATGGTCTCTGTCTTGGCGACGGCGGACGGGTTGCTCAAGAGCAGCACGTTCCATTGCTCAGGCGGGCGGCCGATGGCGAGGTTCCACGCCGTGGTATCGCCGAAGCGATCGACTCGACGGATCGGCTGGAGCGGGCAAGTCCGCCGAAGGAGTTCGAATCGGTCAACCGGAAGGCGGTTCAGGGCCTCTGTCAGCCAGGTCATCGCGGTTACTTCGGCAGAGGGGGCAACGGCCCACTCGCTCGCCAATCGCCGCGCCTCCTTCAGCGGAACCGGCGGCGCCAGCCGTTCGACAGGAAGCGGAGGCCTCAAGGAGGTCCCTTCTCCATGGTCGGAAACCTGGAGATGAAGCCTCAGGAGAACGACTTTTTTGTTCATCGTAGCGTCGGTCCGGGCTTTCAGCCGATAGCCGCCGTAAGATGACTCGATGCTGACATCTCCCGAGTACGTGGCGTACGTACCGCCGGAACCGTCATACAGACTGTCAAACAAAAGCCTCGTTGCCGGGCCGATTGCCGTCTGGGTTGCACGGAAGCCCTCCGGAGGACGATATCGAGCCGGATGAACGTCGGCCGGCAACACGGCCGTCAGACTCAGTTGCGGCAGCCTGCTTCTCGACTCGACGGCAACGGTTACCTGACGGCCGTTGTCACGCGATACAATCTGGCAGGTCATTTCCGGGGCACCGCCAGCCATTGCGGCCAGAGCATGAGAGACCACCACGTCATCCACCAGCTCACCGACACCCGGGCTCTGCGCCAGAGGCCGGGGCACAATCATGTGCTCAACGGAGCGGCGGGACAGATGTGCGGTCACACCTGTGAGATAGAGAATGTCGCGGTCACCCAGACGAAGGGGGACACCGGGCATGCTTGACTCAGGTTGAGTGGCGGAGGGAATTATAGCGGGCTGACTGATGGTGGCCGACGACGCGGCAGGAATGCCAGGGCGTAGCCCGGCACAACCTGCGAGCAGGGCCGTCAGAATCAATGAACCCAGGCGCAGGACTCCTGAGCTTCTTTTATCGGTATGAAATACCCTTAAGGAACCTGACAACCGATCGTTACCCATCGTCTTGCTCACAACGGCAGGGGCCAATTCGTGAGTGATGTCTTCACGCCGGCCATCAACCGCATCAACGATTCCTGGCTTGCTTCAGCCCGCGACAGCTCGCCGACCTGTCGCCCTTCGCGAAGCACGATTATTCGTGTGCTGAGATTAAGGACCTCCGGCAGCTCGGAGGAGATCAGCAGGATCGCCGCCCCTTCACGAGCGAGTTCGTCGATCAGGGCATGAATCTCGGCCTTGGCCCCGACGTCGACGCCCCGCGTCGGTTCGTCGATCAGCAGAATCGCGCAGCGGCTTGCCAGCCACTTAGCCATGGCGATCTTCTGCTGATTGCCGCCCGAAAGCGACCAGACGGGTGCATCGATGTGGGGCGTGCGAACCCGAAGTCGATCAAAGTAACGGCGGGTCAGGGCTTTTTCGTAGCCCGTGCGGACGAAGCCGGCTCTGCAGAGGCGATTGAGGATCGGCAATGACAGGTTGGCCCGACCGCCCATGGAGAGCACCAGGCCCTGGGTCTTGCGGTCCTCGGGCAGAAAGCCCACTCCAAGAGCCATGGCCTCACGAGGTGAGCGGATGTGGACCGGTCGGCCGTCGATCAACACACGGCCGGTGGCCTTCGGGTCCAAGCCGAACACGGCCTGGGCCACTTCACTTCGCCCTGCTCCCACCAAGCCCGCCAGCCCGACAACCTCGCCGGCCCTTACCGTCAGGCTGATATTCCGGAATTTACCCGGTGAGGACAGGTCCTCGATTCGCAGCCTTTCCGACCCCGGCCTGGAGTCCAGATGCGCGGGGAAGTATTGCTCCAACGGCCGGCCGATCATCCGCTGAACGATCTTGTCCGTGGTCATATCGGAAACGTCGGCGGTCTCGA
Organism: Phycisphaerae bacterium; assembly: GCA_035384605.1. Taxonomy (NCBI): domain Bacteria; kingdom Pseudomonadati; phylum Planctomycetota; class Phycisphaerae; species Phycisphaerae bacterium. The sequence continues at coordinate 1,281 of DAOOIV010000180.1, read as the reverse complement.
TGTGTTGCCCGTCGCGAAGCACCGTTACCCGGTCGCAGAGGCGGAAGACCTCCTCCAGGCGATGCGAAACGTAGATCAGCGTCACACCGCGAGCCTTGAGCTTATCGATCAACGCGAACAATCGCTCGGTCTCTGCCAGCGCCAGCGAGCTTGTGGGCTCGTCCATCACGATGATTCGGGCTCCGGTCCCCACCGCACCAGCAATTTGCACCATTTGCTCCTGTCCGGTGGACAACGAGGCAATGGGGGCATCGACGTCGATGTCCGCCCCTATCCGGGTCAGCATCGCCCGGGCGTGCGAGCGCATCTCCCGTCGATTGAGAAGCCCGAACCGGGTCGGCAGGTTGCCCAGGCAGAGGTTCTCGGCCACGCTCAGGTTCGGGCAGGAGCACAGCTCCTGATGCACCATGCCGATACCCGCCTGAACCGCATCCAGCGGAGAGCAGAACTGCACCGGTCGCCCGTCGAGGTACATGACTCCTTCGCTCGGAGCGTGAATGCCGGCGATGATCTTGCCGAGCGTCGACTTGCCCGCACCGTTCTCCCCGATGAGTGCGTGGCAGTGGCCGGTACGGATCTCGAAACTGACATTCTGCAGGGCGATGACTCCGGGAAAGGACTTGGAAATATCCTGGAATCTCAGGATCGGTTGTGCTGCTTGGGCCACCATGCTCGGCTCAGATCCCTTTGTGGCGATTCTGCTCAAGTTCGCCGCCATTTGTAGCGGCCGGCCTCGGGTCGACTCAGCCCCCTGGTGCACGAGCTGCCTGGTCGGCTTCTCCGAGTTTGCACGAGCAGAGTATACCGGGCTTGGCAGGAACGCCCAAGAAGGGGAGAAGGATGAATCGCTGTCGCCGGCGGTTCGGGGAACATCGCGAGTTTTACAGCGCCGATTCAGTAATGGGGGATTGCTGTCTTTGCCCGATGATCCGCGGCGGCTGGGCGGATGTGGAGGGAAGCGTACCGTAGCTGATGTCCAGGAACTCGGCATCGGTGAGGGTCAGGTGGCGTGTGCCGGGATGGCTGGAGATGGTCAGCGACGACATGGCCAGGATCGTCTGGCTGGCGGGGAGCGGTCCTCTTGTCGCGCCGCCGATGGCGGCCGTGGTTGTGAACCACTGGGCTGACTCCTGCGACTCGATCGGAGGCTCGGCCGTCGGGGTGGCGATGGGGCCGTTGATCGTCGGCAAGTCTGCGTCCTTCCGGCCAAGGATGTGGGGTGGGGCGGGGAGGTTGGGCGAGGCGTTCGGGGTGGATCGGATGACGGGGAATCGGGCACGG
>DAOOIV010000179.1 GCA_035384605.1 Phycisphaerae bacterium | reverse complement strand
GATCGGCCGCCGATCGCGCAAAACTGCCACCGGAGTTCGCTTGTTTTGGGGCTAGTGCGCCGACCACCGAGCCGGCGGTGACGGACGCGACCGGGCTGACCATTCAGGCGGTTCAGGCCCGGATCAGCCGCCTGCAACTGGACACGCAATTGGACGAGCCCACGCGGGCCAAGGCGATCGAGTACTGCAACCTGGCGATCAGAGAGCTGCAATCCGCGGACGAATGGGCACGCAAGAGCGCTGATTATCAGAAGATCGTCCAGGATGCCCCCGTGCAACTCCAGACCGCTCGGGACGAACTGAGGAAAGCTCCGGAGTCACCCGCCATCTCGTCCGAGGCAGCCGGGAGGACTCTGGAACAGCTCAGACAGGAGCTTGCCAAGGCCGAAACGGACCTGGAAAGGAGCAAGCAGCGTTTGGCCGATCTCGACAAAGAACCCAGACGCAGGCTCGACCGCCGCACCGAAATCAGGCTTCGCCGGGAAGAGATCAGCAAAGAAACGGCCTCCGTGGTCGAGCCCCAGGGACCGGCGGCGCTGACCATGGCCTTCAGCGTCTACGTCCAGGCCCGTGCCAAGGCCCGACAGGCCGAGCTGGCCGCATACGACAGAGAGCTGGCCAGCTATGAGGCCACAAGCGACCTGCTCTCGGTTCAGCGAGACCTGGCCATCCGCCAGGTGTCTCAGAAAGAGAAACTGATCCGGCTCTGGCAGGAGATGATTGCCCAACAACGGCAGGAGGAAACCGCACGGCAGGTGCGCGAAGCGGAAGAAGCCAGGCGGCGAGCGGATGCCGAAACTCATCCGGTGGCCAGACGAATCGCGGCCTTGGCCGAGGGAAACATGACGCTCCTCAAGCGACGACAGGAGCTTGGAAGAAAGCTTGAACAGGTGGTTCAAGAATACAACGCCCGGAAGAATCTGCTGGACCGGATGAAGCGAAACGCCGAGACGGTGCGCGAAAAGGTTCAGGCCGCGGGCGTGACCAAGGCCATGGGACAATTGCTTCGAAAGGAGCGAACCGAGCTCCCCAAGGTAAGCACTCTCCGGCGAGGGGTCGAGTTGCAGCACGAGACGATCGCCGAAGTCGAGCTGGAGCTGCTTGACTTGCGAAAACAGAGGGACTTGCTGGTCGACATTCCCTCTCTGGTTTCAAGAGACATGCTCCAGTTTGACCCGGCCTTTGTCGAAGGTCGAAAATGGTTTGAGGAGGAATTGACGAAGCTTTACGAGAATGAGCGGGATTACCTCCAGTCGCTGATCACCGACAACGGCACCTACGCCGGTCGGTTGATCGACCTCCAGGACGTCACCGAGTCGCTGATTAGGGAGACCGAAGAGTATCTGCGTTTCATCAATCAGCATATTCTGTGGTTGCGCAGCCACGAGGAGATGCGTTTTTCAAGCCTGCTCGATGCCTGGGACGCGGCGAAATGGCTGCTGAAGGAGGCGGAATGGGGCGACGCGGCGAGATCCCTGGTCCGGGACGCGCGGGCTCATCCGCTCCAGGTGAGTCTCGGCGTGCTGGTGGCGGTGCTGTTGATCGCAGCCCGCCCCCGGTTTCGACGGCTGCTTGAACTGAGCGGTGAGAGGGCTCGACAGAAGCTGAACACCTCGTTCGCCCCGACGGCGGCGGCGTTGGTATGTACTCTCATGTTGGCTTTGTCATTATCGGTTGTGCCCTTCTTGCTGTCCTGGCGGCTCAGCGCGGCGGTGTCGACCTCTGAAACCACCAAGACGATCGGCCTGACCTTGGCCCGGGTGGCCGCATGGCTGCTGATCGTCGGCGGCATCCGCGAGCTGTTGCGGCCCAAAGGGTTGGCCGAGGCTCACCTCGGTTGGCCCCCGGGCGCCCTGAAGGTGGCCCGGTGGAACCTGGGATGGCTGCTGCTGATCGGCATGTTGATGACCTTCGTTATCGGTTTCGTCGAACAATGGCAGGTGGTCGCCGACTGGAAGGATTCCGTGTCCCGGCTTGCCTTCCTGATCGTCTTGGCTGCGTTCGCCGTCTTTGCCGCCAGGGTGTTCAGACCGGGCAGCGGCATCTTCGCCGGCCGCATCGCCCGCCATCGCGGTGGGCCGATGGATCGCTACCGGGTTCTCTGGTACTCATGTCTGGTGGGTATCCCGATCGTCTTGGCAGTCCTCACCGTCGCCGGATACTACTACACGTCCCTTCAGCTTATGGCCCGGGTCTACCGAACGGCGTGGTTCGCGCTTGGCATGCTGGTTCTTCGCGGCTTGATACTTCGATGGCTGTTCCTGACCCACCGCCGGCTGGCGATTGCCCAAGCCCGCAAGCGTCTGGCCGAGAAACAGGCGCAGCAGGCCCGCGACGGCAGCCAACCCGAAACTGATACGGCCGTTGTGGAGGAAGCCGAGCCGGAACTCGACATTGCAGCCCTCAGCCAGCAGACTCAGCACCTGTTCCGCGCCGCACTGGGGTTGGCTCTGGCCGTCGGCCTTTGGCTGATCTGGGCCGATATTCTCCCGGCGATCAACTATCTGCGGAACATCACGCTGTACTCGCCTCGGCCCGAGACGGCCATCACGCTGGTCGATCTGGTCCTGGTCGTCGTGACCGCGGTTATGACGATCATCGCCGCCAAGAACGTGCCCGCCTTCCTGGAAATCACCGTATTATCCCATCTGCCGCTGAAGTCCGGCGAGCGATACGCAATCGTCACCGTCGTTCGGTATCTGATCCTGGCGGTGGGCACCGTGGTGGCTTGCAGCTTCGCGGGCATCAGTTGGACCAACGTGCATTGGCTGATCGCCGCGATGACCGTCGGTCTGGGTTTCGGTTTGCAGGAGATCTTCGCCAACTTCGTCTCCGGCCTGATACTGCTCTTTGAGCGGCCGGTTCGCGTCGGCGACACCGTGACCGTCGGCGACGTCAGCGGAACAGTCAGTCGCGTTCAGATCCGGGCGACGACCATCATCACCTGGGACCGCAAGGAGTTGATCATTCCCAACAAGGAGTTCGTCACCGGCAAGGTGATCAATTGGACGTTGTCCGACCAGTCGCTGCGGATCGTCATTCCGGTGGGCGTGGCGTACGGCTCGGACACTGCTCAGGTGGAACGGATCCTGCGAGCGGTCGCCGCGGAGCATCCCGAGGTGCTCAGGGACCCCGCCCCGCAGGCCTTCTTCATCGGCTTTGGAGCCAGCTCGCTTGATTTCGAGTTGCGGGTGTTCATCGAGGGTGTCGACCGCCTGCTCAGCGTAAAGCATGCCCTCCTCAACGCCATCGACAAGGCTTTTCGCGCCGCCGGCATCGAGATCGCCTTCCCGCAACAGGACATTCACATCCGCTCCGTCAAGGACGTCTTTCCGGTGGTGCAGAAACCGGGCGACTGCACGTCTGCTGCGAAGACCACGCATGTCAGCGGAGAAATCAGGAGGATGCCGGAGGCTTGAATGAACAACGCAGATGATATCCACGCGGGAGCCATGTGCTGCCTTTCACTGGTGGCCCTAGTGAGCCCATTTATGCTGCTGTTCGTTCGCACCTCTTCGCTGGTCAAATGGTTGAGCCTGGCAGCGCTTCTGTGTTCCTTCGCGGCGGCCATGGCTTGGGCACTCCCGCGTGACGCCGACATTCCTCCCCTGCACATGGCTTTTCTTTTCGTCTTGTCCGGGGTCGCGATGGTTCGGCACTGGTTTCATGCATCACCCCCTCGAACGACAGGATCAGAACCGCAAGCATCCGCAGACCAACATTCGGACATCCGCAGCAAGGGAGACTGAATAGAACCTTTCAGCCGGACATCTGTGTGGCTTGCGCGCATGTTTCTGGATGGCAGTGCGCTTGGGTTGCGGCCGGCACAAAGGCGGTCCGCCTTAGGAACGGAACGCGGAGTTTGACAGATGCTATGTGCTCGGGCCGCCATCTCGCTGGCGAATCACGGCAGTGCCGACGGGTGAGCGTGTCACGATGGTCGAGCGGCGCAGGGTGTGCGCCGACGAATGTCGTCCTTGACTCATCCTTCAGCTTTCATCCTTCCCCAGTCACCGTCACCACGATCTGGCGCTGGCGCGGCTTGATGTCGCACTCAAGGTGAAAGATCTGCTGCCAGGTGCCCAGCGCGAGCCGGCCGTTGCTGACCGGCACGGTCAGATCCGGACCAAGCCAACTGGCCTGCAGGTGCGAGTGTCCGTTGCCGTCATTCCACGCTGCCTCATGGCCGTAATCGCGACTCGGCGGAATCAGCCGGTCGAGCAGCTCGGGCAAGTCGTGCCGGAGGCCCGGCTCAAACTCGATCGTGCCCAGCGCACCGGTGCTGCCCACGTTGAACAGGTGGACGATCCCCGTCCGGATGCCCGACTCGCGCACGATTCGCGAGACCTGCTCGGTGATATCGTGCATGTCCCGATGACCCGACGTGCGGATGCTGATGCTGTCCTGATGCGTCACCGTTCGGTCGCCTCACTCGCGCGACTGCGTCGTCGCCTCTTCGGTCGGCGCGGTCTCCGCTCTCGGCCGTCGCAGCGATGACCGCAGCTTGTCCGCCAACCCTTTGCCGCCCGCCGGCGTCGTCATGTCGATCTTGACGATCCGGCCCTGTGTTTTCCGGTTGACCGACAGACGCAGTTGCTTCTGGTCGGAAATGAGTCTCTCGAAGTCCTTGACATTCGTGACTGCGTTGTCGTTCACGTGGGTAATGATCTCGTAGGGAATCATCCCCGCCACCGAGGCCTTGCCGCCGGGTTCGATCTTCGACACGATCACGCCCGGGTCATCGTCTTTTTTCTGAAAGTAGCGGCGAACCTCATAGGTCAGGTTGCGCACCGTCATTCCCAGTGATTCCGACTTGAACCGGGGCGCCGAGTCAAAATGAGGAGGGCTGACCACCACCTCGAATTCCTTGTTGATGACTTTGCCTTCGTGAAAGAACTCGGCGGTGTATTTCTTGCCGAATCCGAGGTCGGTCAGCGCCCGGGTGAAGCTGTTCTCAGCGGCCGGCCACGGTTTGGGCAACTGCTCGAAGTATTCGGCCGGGATCTCGTCGAGGCGGTCCCACGGGAAAGATTCGTCCCCGCCGTAGCGGTCGTCACTCAGTCGCACCTCGAGCGGCTTGGGGTGCCCCTCGACGTGAAGCCGGATCAGAATGTATCCTGCCTCGATGCCGGCCTTCGCTGCGGGCGAATCGGGATGCACGAAGGTGACCAGCGCCCCGCTCCGGCCGTCCCCGGTGAGGTCGGATACGTTGTTGGCCCGTGCCAGCTCCCGGTTGAGGGCCTGCAACTCCACCCCCAGCCATGCCAGCCGGTTTTCCTCCTCCTCGCTCAGGGGAACATTGTTCAAATCGATCTGGTTGGGGAGATCGGCAAGGGCCTCCTGAACGTACATCGCCGGCGTCATCTGCACCTCACCTGATGAGTATGAGTATTCCTGTCGCAAGGTCACCTTCTTACGCCTGGCGATCGGGAGAGTCACCAGCAACAGATCCCTGTCGAAAAGAAAGACGCCGCGCATGTCGCCCGCCGACTCGGGATACACCCGCTGTTTCCAGCCGGTCGCGAAAGCGGCGATGCGCTGATGGCCGTAGTAGCCGATGCGCGTCTCGCCTTTCACGGAGACGTCGGCGGATAGCAGCACCTGGTCTCGGTATTCAAGAATCGGGCGTTGCGAGGTGCGAACGGCGCCCTCCAGCGGCGTTTCCAGGGTAACCAGCAGACAGCCGTAATCGGTCAACGAGCAGTCGAACTTGGCCGGCACCGGTTTGCCTTCCGCAGGGTGTACCACCACGCGTTCGAGCCTCGCGGTGACCTTGGCCTCAAGCTGAGCAAGCACCATCACGCGTTTCTCGTCGAGGAGCAGCCCCATCACGTTGCGCTCCGTGGCGTCCGCATCCTCGCTGTCCTCACCGTAGTAGGAATACGAGTAGCGATATCGCTCCTGCCCCTGCGATTTCGGGCTGCGGAAGCTCAGCGCCACGCGCAGCAGGCATCGGCTGCAGCGGTCCTCGAGCGCCTTGAGTGCCGCCTCCATGTCCTGGGCGGACATGGCGTCCCACTGCTGCGGCGAGCCCTTCCACGTCTCGTCGGCCGACACCTCGTCCTTCATGCAGACGGCGACCGGCGTGCCTTCCCTCGTCACAATGAGGCACTGGGACGGGGCGGCGCAGAATCGCCGATTCGAGACCGTCGAGGTGACGCTCAGGGGCATCGCGGCGACGTTGACCGCCCATTCGCCGTTCAGATTCTTGCAAGTGACCGCCAGGTACGGCCCTTTCGCGGCGGCGTCAAAAACCAACGGCCTGGTCCCCGGCAGCGGCTCACTCAGTTCCAGAAAGATGGCATTCTGCTGCATGGCGAAGCCGGAGATCTTCGCCTTGACCGAGACGCTGCCGGACCGGACCACCATGTCTTTCACGAATCGCGGGTGCACAAGCGGGTCGGCGGTCAGCACTTGTGTCGGCGACAGCAGGAACCCCGAGGCTTCCATCGGACGCTCCTCATTAACCATCTCGTCGGCGTTGTTCACATGATATCTGCCGCAGTTGGGGCACCGTTCAAGGAGGCCGTGGGCTTGAGGCGGCTCGCCCTGTCGGCGCCGGTCTGAACATGCTGTAAATCCGCCGGTTTGATGATGCGGTG
>DAOOIV010000178.1 GCA_035384605.1 Phycisphaerae bacterium | reverse complement strand
TCGTCAGCATTTCGGCCCTGCCGCAGAGGCATTGGAACAAGTCATCACTTTTGCAACCGCCGACGCGTATGCTCAGCAGCGCAACTGGGCCCGCGTGTTCCTGGCCGAGGTCTTGCTCAACTTGTCGGCCCACAGCCGCGTTCGGCAGGTAACGGACGATATCATCGCCGACCACGCGGCCAGGAAGGCTGACGACTTACAGGCCGTCTGGGCTTTGATCCTGAAAAGCCGGTCGCGCATGTTCACCAACGAAACGTCGGCAGTGGTCGGGGCGCTGGAGCCAGCCCGGATGGCTGCTGTCCTGGCCATCGAGTCGGGCCGCGCGGACCTGGCTTTCGAGGCCAACCTGGTGTTGGGTGAGGTTTACAGCCGGTTGAGCCGCGACGCCGACCGGCTGGTCCGGCAGGGCGACGGCGCATACGCGGCTTCGCCGGTTGCGGCGGTCGTGGACGAGACGCGTCGGGCTCAGAACTATGTCCACGAGGGTGAATGGGGACCGCTCATGGTCCAAGCAATGGATCATTACCGCACGGCGATGAACCTGGCCGAGCAGTTCAACGCTGGTCCGGACCGGCGAGACAAAGCACGCCTCGAATACGCCGCCTGCATCCGTCATTTGGGCATGAGGGATAAGGCCGTTGCTGTGCTCCGCCTGGGCATCCCGGATCCGGCCCAAATGACGGACACGGGGAACAAACTCGCCCAGGCCATCGGCTTGTTCCTGGATGCCCACAAGGCGGAGGCATGGTACGCATATCTAGGCGATCCGCTTTCCCATCCAGATCCGACGGCCGCAATTGTCGAGGCCGAGTTCGGAACGACTGCTTCTCTTCCGTCCGGTGAACCGATCACAAACCAATTTGAACGGTGGTTATGGCTGGGTCGTTTCTACCAAAACCAGAAGCGTTGGGAGCAGGCGGCAACAATGTACGAACAAGCGCTTGGCGCATCCCGGCGCACATATGATCGTGCCTTGGCTCAGGATGGCATAGCATGCTGCCGATACGGTCTTGCAATCGAGACGTCAGACGCTGATTTGCGACGCCGGCGAAAACTCTCCGCGATACTGACTGCGACGAGAGCCGTGACTGAGTGGAACGCGGTTGTCCTTGAGGTGAAAGGCGACAAGACGCACTGGCCGATCGAACGGGCTATCGACATTCTCTGGGATACTGCGCAGTACCAGGAGGCGACGGATCTGGCTGAACACCTTGCTTATCGCGTGGATCCTGTAACCGACCCTCGACAAGCAGCCTTCGCGTTGATGAAGTTGAGTGAAGTTTACTTGGGTCGTAGCCGCTGGGAGCAAGCGGCCAACGCTGCACGCGCAGTATGGGATCGCTTCGCGGACACGAACGATGCGGTTGTTCAAGAGATCTGTATCCATGCCATGTTTATCGCTGAACTGGCATTCGCTAATCTCGGAGATTTTGAATCAGCCCGTTCGGTTCTGGATACTTTGGAACATAAATGGCCCGAAAAGCTGGCCCATGCTATTTCGCAGAAGAGGGCGTCGCTGGCCGGTCTGGAGGAAGGACAAGGATGATGTCTCGACAAATGAAAACCGGCATGTTTGGCACGTGCTCGTCCATTATCATTCTGCTACTGGGCATGGTAGCAGCGAGCTATCTCGCAAAGCGTGACTCGCTGCAAGCATCCACGACGGCCTTTTCACATGTACCAAAGGTAAGTAACGCCGAACTTCGAGAGATCGTGGGATTCTGTCCGCGATGTTGCATCGACTTGGGAACCTGTAACGCGCTCGACTGGCAACCGTGCACAGAAGACGCAATGCATCTATGCACCGATCCGGGAAAGATCTGCAGCAACTGTACCCCGGCGGACACGGTGGATCTTTGCACCTTCTACAATGCACTGCCAGGTGACGTGTGTACAACCATCGTGATCGCCTGCAATCCAGCACAACCCGTGTACGCCTGCAAGACCACATCGGTAGGATGTAGATGCCTGCGCGTGCGCGGTAGCACTATGGCTTGCGGTCAGTCCGCGAATTGTAGTTCGGGCAGCGTATACTGCCCATGATCGACGAGGTGATCTATGAGAGTTGCAAAGCATGTTCTCACCCTACTCTGGTTGGTTGCAGTGACACCGGTTTTGGGAGAGAGCCTGACGTCGCTGAGTGTGGCCGACCTTTCGCAACGGTTGGCCGAGGTCGAGTCTCGCATTCAGGATCTCGACGTGCGCATGACCGTGACCTCCCAGTACGCTGTCGGCCCTGCTCCAGGTCGGTATGTCACCAGCGTGCGTTGGGTGTTCAAAGCTCCCTTCGGCAGCAGGTTTCGCCTGGAACAGGAGGGCATCAAACCTTGGGACCGCGGCGCCCGGGACACTCTCGCCTTGAGCGGAACCATTGCTTTTGACGGTGTTGATTCCTGGAGCTTGTGGCGGACTGGTGGCAACATGGACGAGGCGCTTTCAGCTCCCGCCCATGGCAACATCCTTGGCGGAAAAGACCCGGCGGTCGACCTTGGCGAAGGTTATCGACAAGTGACATTCTGGAGACACGGCCAACCCCTTTCAGAGGTCATACAAGCCATTCCTGGCGTGATAGTGGAGGTTGACAATGTTGAGGATGTCGGCCCGGTCTACCGTGTCTCCGTGCCGTGGAACAAAAAAGAAGGTGAAGATTGGATTGGTCCTGAAACAATCTACCTCGACCCGGCTCGCGGTTATGCCATCGTGCGCGTAGAAGAGCCTTCCCTAGACCCGACTGTTCTCAATAACCTGCTGCGGGTCACGGCGCTGACCGAGGCAGAGCCCTTCTTGTGGATACCCACTCAGGGCGCCTCTGAATCTAGGAGAAGCGGCCAGATTACGTATTCCTGGCATTGCCAAGTACAATCCGTTAAGCTGAACACCAATGTTCCAGAGGAGCTTTTCAGCATCGATTACCCTGCGGGGACGATGGTCAGCGATCTTCGGACAAAGATAACTTTCAAGGTCGGATTCAACGCGCAAGGGGCCGATGAGGCGATGGAGGCTCAAGCCAGGGCGGCGCGGGCGGCAGTTGACCAACTCGCCGCCGGCGATAAGGTGCAACTGCCCGTGCTGCCTTCGGAGCGCACGCCGATTCCTTCTTTTGCGCCGGAAACGAAGAAGACACAAGCAGAGCTTCCACGCTGGCTGACCATTTCTGGACTCGCGTTCGGGTTGGCGTTGGCATTCGTTCTGGGCTTGACGGCGATCCGTGTCCGTCGCGCCAGACCGGTACTCTTTTGCGTCCTACTGGCGATTGGTGCTGCTGGTCTCGCGCTCTCGGGGGCGGCCACCTACGTCTTGGCGAAACTCCCGTCAACCTGCATGGCAGTCGCGAACGCTCCTGATACTTCCAGAGTTGTTTTTGATTGCGGACGGGCCGTTCTCGGCGTTCTTGCAAAGTACTACGGCACGGATTGGCGCGCTGAAGATATCGCGCGCCATACGGGTCCGACGCCCGGCATGTCACTCCTTGAAATTCGAGATACCGCACGGGCGATGGGGCTTCACGCTGATGGTGTCAAGCTGAGCACCATTGAACAGTTGCAGAGAGTTCTGAGTGAGCCTCGATCGGCTCTTGTGCTTGCTACGTCACTTGACCAGGGAGAGTACCAGGCCGGGCACTTTTTCTGCGTGGTAGGAGTCGCCGATGAGTATTTCATCGCGATAGACCCTCCTCGCCCCGTCCATCTGATCACCTCGGAAGATACGTCCAGTGCCATCACCCGAGGAAAAGGATATGCACTGCTCATTCACCCATAAGCGTTAACTTAGTGCTTGCATGCTTCGGGTTAGCCGGGTATGCTTGCCTGCATGAAGCTCATCGAGCATCGAGAGACCTAGCGGATTGGACGACTGGCGGGTGCTTTGCCAGATGGTCTGGGGTCAAGATGGTCTGGGGTCAGAGGATGGTCTGGGGTCAGAGCGCATTTAGCTACTACGGCGGCAGTGGCGATCATCACTGGGATTTCGGGTATAATGGACGTAGCGAGTTGACCGGCGGGGAGCGTCGAACGGGTGCGGTGTTGGGTCAGGGCACGCTCTTTGCCATGAAGGGTGATTTCGACTACGGTTACGATCCGATAGGCAACCGGACGGAGTCCAATGTGGATGGAGCCTCACCGGCCATGACCTATACGACCAACGCGGTCAACCAGTACACGGCCACCTTCCGACCCGACGGAGTCGTTCAGTTACGATTTCGACGGGAACCTGTCTCAGGATGTCGGGTTCGATTACACCTGGGATGGAGAAAACCGGCTGAAGACGGCCACCCCTCGGAATCCGAATAACGGCGATGAGAAGGTCGCCTTCGTGTATGATTACATGGGTCGGTGGGTCCGTAAGGCCGTGTATGTGTACAATAGTGGCTGGCCGGCCGAGGAGAGCCCGAACAAGGTGGAGCATTTTGTCTACGACAACTGGAACGTGATCCTGGTCCTGAACGGCTTGGATGGTGAGGACCCCGGCACCGAGCCTGACAACACGCTGGTGCGCAGGTACACTTGGGGGCTCGACCTGTCGGGCACGATCACCGGCATGGGTGGCATCGGTGGCTTGCTGGCGGTCGAGGAGACGGCCACTCCGGGGTCACCGAGCTATTGGTTCTGCTATGACGGGAACGGCAACGTCGGCCAGGTGATCAAGGCCAGCGATCAGAGCGTGGCCGCCAGGTATGAGTACGACCCATACGGCAACATCATCGGCCCGGACGATGACGCCGACGGCGACTGGTCGGAGCACGCCACGGCCTTCGCCCTAGCCAACCCCATCCGCTTCAGCACCAAATGGTTCGACGCCGAAACCGGCCTGTACTACTACGGCTACCGCTACTACTCCCCACGTCTCGGACGATGGATCAGCAGGGATCCGATTGGGGAGAGGGGCGGGGCAAACCTGCATAGGTTCTGCAAGAATAGACCAGTTGTTCTCATGGACCCCCTCGGTCGGCAGACCACGGCTCCGGGCGGCGTGACTGCGTCGATCACTGTTCACTGGGGTGTCGCAGAGGAGTGGGTTCGCTGGGGCTTCAGCAATCCAGACGATCCGAACCGTGCCCCAGGAGTTCCTCAGCCACCGGTACACGAGTCGAGGGAATACTGGAAGCCGGAAGTCGCTGTGTCCCTTTCCATAACAGCTCCTGTGCGTCATGGCAAGACATCTGCTGGCCGAACGGAGTTCAGCGACAATCCGATTGTCTCTCTCGACGTTGTCGTTGGGAAGGAGAAAGGAGGCATTATACCGACAACAATCGTCTGGTGGAAAGGCGTTGGGGAATCAGCATTTGGCCGCAATCTTGAATTGGCAGCTAGTCCGGGCAAATGTGTTTCCTGCTACAAGGTCCTTGTTGCTGTCGACATGCAGACACAAAGCTCAGTTGCGGCTGAGAACATGGTGTCAACAGTATCCGCGCTTCTTGGGATTGTGGTGCCTGTACCAGATAAGAGGTATTGGGTGTATTTTGGAGGTGAAACCCTTAAGTACTTTGGGGCGGAGGGGATAAACGAACTCGCAGCTGTGCTCGCCAGCGGCAGTAGAAAGAATCTTTTGCTTTCTGCCATTATCTGCGCCGACGGGAAGCGCCTGGTTGGCAGCTACAACCATCCGGCAGAGGACTCAGAGTATCATGCGCCCGACGGGTACATAAAGGACGGGTCCTTCCATTACTACCCCTGGTCAGTTGAGTGGTTGCGCCGTACCGGTACGTGGATTCACTCTGATCCTGGAGGGAAAACGGGGGTGCTGGGACAACGGTATTATGAGGCTTATGACTAAGGCGGCCTTCGGCCGCAACCAAAACATGCGCGCAGAATGCGCACCAGTCGCGACGGAAGAGACTAACTCTAGGAAGTCAGAGCGGCTTGGCGACCCGTGTTCGACGGAGGGGCACACAGAAGAGAGCGGCAGGTTGAGTGATCTCAAAGAAACTTCTTCCAGGGCTTTTGCGGCATGTGCGTGTATACTGCTGCTATCATGGACCGTACTTGTTCTGCTCTCAGTCGGTGTTGTGTGCGGTCCACTCGATAACACACTTCTGCCGACAGATGTCAGTATCGTCACTCAGATTGTTGGAAAAGCTACAACTGATGACGTGCCGTTCAATGGTTTTGTTTTAACTGCGAGTGCAAGAGCTGCGAAACCTCCTTTATCCGCTAGAACTGCCGCTGCCAGACAGAGAGTGGGGATTACTCTTTACGGCAGGTCTTCGACAGCCCATATGGCTTCGCCTCGTATCATTCTGGAGGTATCTCTTCCATCCTGCGACATCGCTTGGGCTTTGATTGTGTCTGGTGAACAAAGCTTCTCGCCCGCGGGTTCGACTTCACACGGCTTCACCGAGGACATCATGGCTCTCTACTGCAAGCAGGCAGGTATGGATGTGTCATCAGCAGTTGCGACACAAGCAATGGGGGAGTTGGTATCCATCACCCGCCAGCTCGCTCATTGGCAGGCCGATCTCGAAAGCAAGATATTATCTGCCGACGGGCTTTTTGGTCTACAGGTGTACTCGCATCAGTTCTCGCAGATACGGCCCGGCGCACGCCGCATTGTTCTCTGGACCGGCACTGGGGTCTGGTTTAGCGGTTGCCTTCTGATTCTCTGGGTGTCGAGGGTACGTAGGACAAGAAAAGACCCGCTATAGAGCGTCAAGTGTCGGCGCCGGTCTGAACATGCTGTAAATCCGCCGGTTTGATGATGCGGTGA
>DAOOIV010000177.1 GCA_035384605.1 Phycisphaerae bacterium | reverse complement strand
GGGGGCCCGCCTCAATAGCTGTCCACAACGAACAGCTATCGGCTCTTTCCCGTGAATTAGTGTACACCGTCTCGCCAGGTTGTCAACTCTGGCCCCGCCCCGCCCGCGACGAGTTGAGCCAACCAGCCCGCCCGAAGGCTGTCTGATGAACACAAACCCTTGATGTACATAAGGTTATACCATGAATGGGTGCCGGCTTGTCAATCGAAAAGGCCAGCCCAGCTTTCGATGACCTTGTCGGCCAGCCGGTTCTGGGCGGCCAGAGCCTGCTGGAACCTCGGCCGGTATTGTTCGAAACCCTCGCCTGCCGGAAGCTCCATGAGCTCTCTGGCACAGGCTCGGCTGAGATCGTCGATCATCTTCCCGGTCGATTCCAAGTGAAACTGAAAGGCATAGACACGCCGCCCAAGCCGAAACGCCTGGTTCTCGAAACGGGACGATCGAGCCAGATGAACGGCACGCGCAGGCAGATCAAACGTGTCACCGTGCCACTGGAACACTTCCTGGGGATCGTCAAATAAGCACAGAAGAGGATCGGTGGCCGCCGCAGGCAACAGGCTGATCTCGAAGAGGCCGATTTCCTTCGGTCGTTTGGGATACACCTTCGCGCCAGCCGCTCTGGCGATGAGTTGCGAACCTAGGCAGATCCCCAGAACGGGTCGATCCTCGGCGATCAGATCCGCAAGCAAAGCCCGCTCCGGACCGAGAAAAGCGTACCGGTCCGTCTCATCCACGTTCATCGGGCCGCCCATGACGATCCAAGCGTCGAAATCACGCTTGCCGGGCACCGCACTACCGTTGAACAACTCGACGTTTTCGACGCTGTGACCAAGCCGTTGAAGCGCCGGCTCAAACACACCCGCATTCTCGCACCAGAAGTGTTGCAGCACCGCGATCCGGGCCATGTGGGCTCCCTCACAATCATTAGCACGGCAAATAGTATCTCATGCGGATCATAAGCCATCTGCAGAGAGCTCGGCAAGCGGTCAGGCACGCGACCTGAGTCGTCATTGGGAAGCCCATACGCCGTGCCGGTTGGGCGCTTTGCAGGTTGCCCCCAGAAGTATAAGGTAAACAAGGGTCGGTTGTTCAGAGCCGCAGGGAATTATAGGAGACCCCCATGCCACCGGATGAACCCGCCGCAACAGCACACGAACCTGCCGTGCTGGACTACGCAGCGCTCGACAAAGTTCCAGACGGTTGGGGCAAGGGCTTCATGGCGGTTGCTGCATCTATTCTGCTGCCCGGCCTGGGCCGGCTCTTCGCCGGGCGGCGCCGGCGGGGGGTGTTGTGGCTTGTGGTCTGCCTCGCGATCGGCTTGGCGGGCGCGGTCTGTCTGGCGTACCCTGCCGCATTGCCGATCGCGGCCGGCCTGGCCGCCATCGAAACCGTCCTGGTGCTCCTGATGCTCATCGACGCCTTCATCGGGGGGCGCCGATCGGACCGTCGAATGCTCGGACGGCCGTGGCTGCGGTACCTTGTCGGGATCGGTTTTCTTCTGGCGACGGCTTTTGCTAGCCCACGATTCCTGCTCGCATACCATCTTCGAGACCACTACGTTGAGGCTTTCGTCACCAGCAGCGGCGCCATGTCGCCGACGCTGATGCCAGGCGACAAGTTTCTGGCCCACAAGGGAGTTGACGTACACCGTCACAGCATGGTGGTGTTTGAGCACCCTCAGTTCGGTCCCGGCGTGAAAATCGTAAATCGGATCGTCGGCTTGCCCGGCGAGACCGTCGAAATCGTCGACGGACAGCTCCAGATCGACGGTCAGTCGATATCGCCGCCGCCCGGCGTGACCGGCTATACCAGCATGCTCTATATGGGTGTTGATGATCGGTCGTTGCGAGGAAAACCCGGCGCCGGATGTGAGGGCAACCCGATCCATCTCGGCCCGGATGAGTACTACGTTCTCGGCGACAACACCACCAGGGCAAAGGACTCCCGGCTCTGGGAGGTTGTGGCCGAAGGTCATCAACTGGGAGTCCTGCCTGGCGATCATATCATCGGCCGGGTCATGGCCATCTACTGGCCGCCTCAACGCTGGCGACGATTCCAGGAATAATCACCCCCGCGCCGGCTTCCCTGACACAGACAAAAACCTGCCCGTTGGCCGGACGTTGCAGGGGCGCTACAATCAGGGCAGCAAAGTTATGACCATTGCGGGTTTGCTGCCTGACAAGCGCTTTCTGGGAGCAGACTGCCGCCACTATTGCCGCCAGGTACCCCATAAGAGGTTCCACAATGACTCGTCAACAGATGAAACTCATCGTGATTGGGGCGAGCACACTGCTGACCGCCGGCACCGCACTGGCCCACGTTCCCTACCTGGAGACGACCGACTTCACTTGGGAGAAGCCCTTCCGGGTGCGCGGATCGATCGCCCAATCGATCGCGGTTTATGCATGGCTTGAGATGGCCGACGGGGCGACGGAAGACATCGACGTCTACCAGTTCAACCTGCGCCGCTCGACCCAGGTCTTCGTCGAGACCCTTGTGCCGATCTGCCCGGCCTACGCGGAGTTCCGGCCGTCTTTTGCGATCGTCGGCCCCGGGCTCGATGTCCCGGCCGAGTCGCTGCCTTTTGAGCTTCCCGTCGGCTACGGCGCGATCGTCGTACCCAACTACTCTGATCCGCAACGACCGACCTTCTACGAGCCGTTCGGCAACAAGTCATACTATGACGGCCCGGAGTTCAAACAGGTGCTCTCGACACCGGGGACCTACTACGTCGTGGTCTGGGACCCGGCCGGCATCGGCGGCGACTACGTGGCCGTGCTGGGGGACAAGGAAATCTGGTGGCCCTGGGACATCATCCGGGCCCTGATCCAGACGCCCAAGATCCGCCGGGGGCTGGAACTGCACACCGACTGCAGGTGACACGCAGAACGGGTGGGAAAAGGTAGGGCATGGTCGAAGCCACCAAAGGTGGCGGAGACCTGCCGGGACGCCCCACCGCGACACGGTGGGGGCCGAATTGGCGAAGTTGTGACCGAATAATGCGGCAGGTCCCAGTCGCCGCGGCGACCCCGCCCGCGGCGAGGCAGGCTCGACGCTGCCCCATCGCCCGCCCCCGTCGCTTTTCACACACACCTTCAGATGAAACCGGTCTTGCGTGCGATCCTGTGTAAAATGTAACATCTGCTGTTGGAATTTCTAACAGCCGGTGTTGGATTCTGCAGGGCCATCAATGAAACCGCATTCAGGCAAACGCGCTCCGATCAAGTGGTACGGTGTGCTGCTGCAGATATGCTTCGCCCCTGTGGCTGTGCTGATCACCTTCGCGGCGATTCTCACGGCGCCTGTCCTCGTCTTCAAGATGATCACAGAGGAGCGAAAACAACGGGAAAAGGTGCGGCAGTTTCTCCGAGGGCAGGGCGCGCGGGCCTTGCTGGTCTGGCATTCGCGGAGGGGGTGGAACGAGTTCGGCGAAAAGAACCTTCTGCCTGCGCTGCCGGAGGGAATCGTCGCGGTCCACGATCGGCGGCGGCGTGACTCGACTTACAGGGATCGGCGTTCGGCGGAACAGGCCGACGGTGTGTCCGAGTTGGCTCGCCCGTACCTGCTTTTCTTCCACAAGGCCAGGTTGCAGGCGATCAGCTTGAACCGGGCTCTGTGGCCCCTCAAGCGTCAGCGGAAGCCGAGTCTGGCCGTGCAGCGCGAGGTTTCGCGGATCATTCTCGACCACGTCGCCGATTCGCCGATCCGACTCGATTCAGCACCTCGTGATGGCTCAACTGACATGCTTCCAATGCGTAATTGAGAATCCGGTCGCCTTGCCGTACATTAGCGCCGCGATGACGCGGGAAGGCACCAAGCCGAAATGTGAGCCGCCGGCCGAGGGGCTGACCCCGGCCATGCGCCAGTACATTGAGCAGAAAGCGGCCGCTCCGGACGCCCTCCTGCTCTTTCGCATGGGCGACTTCTACGAGACGTTCTACGATGATGCGATCACCGCCGCGCGCGTCTTGGGCATCACCCTGACCACACGGGGCAAAGACCGCAACGGTCAGGCCGTCCCTCTGGCCGGCATTCCCTATCACGCTCTCGAAGGCTATCTCACGAAACTGGTGAAGGCCGGTTTCAAGGTCGCGATCAGCGAGCAGCTCGAAGATCCCAAGCTGGCCAAGGGCGTGGTCAAACGGGACATCGTCCGCATCGTGACCCCCGGGACGCTCACCGATGACGCCCTGCTGGAACGTAAGGCGGACAACTATCTGGTTTGCCTTCACCATCGTCGCGACGAGACCGGGTTGGCCTGCGTCGAGCTGTCTACCGGCGCATTCTGGGTGCAGACCGTCGCTGCGAAGGAAATACTCAACGAACTGGTCCGCCTTTCGCCGGCCGAACTACTCCTGGCCGAAGTGGCCATCGATGTCCGCGATCCGTTGGCCCACGTGGTGAAGGAGCTGACGGGTCCGAACCCGATCATCCCCTCGCTGCTGGTGACCCGTCGGCCGGCACACGTATTCGATCCCTACCAGGCCGACCAGCGTCTTCGGCGGCACTTCGGCGTGGCTACGCTTGAGGGCTTCGGCTTTGATCGCATCGACGCCTCGCTCTCGGCCGCGGCAGCGATCATCGACTATTTGTCGGAGACCCAGAAAGGCTCGCTCAACCATATTGTTAAACTGACCCGCCGCGAGACGAACGACTTCGTGCTGATCGACCAGGCCACCTGGCGGTCGCTGGAGATCGAGCGGACGATCCGAGGCGGCTCGACCAGCGGCTCGCTGCTTGCGGCAGTGGATCGTACTTCGACGCCGATGGGCGCTCGCTGTCTGCGCCGCTGGCTGGCAGCCCCGCTTCGCGATGCTGGTCGGATCCGCGAGCGCCAGCGGGCCATCGCGGACCTGCTGACCGACCGGCACCTGCTGCAAACGCTTCGCACCGAGATGGGCAGGCTGGCGGACATCGAACGGATCACTGCAAGGCTGGGCGTGGGCCGGGCTTCGCCGCGCGACCTTCTGGCACTCGGGCAAACGCTGCTCGGCGTGGAGAGGATTGCGGCGACTCTCGACAGGCTGGCCGCTCAGACCAGCATCACCGGCGACAGACTCTGTGCCTTCCTGGCCGAACGCCGCGATGCCCTGCGCGGCGAGCACGACCTGGCCGAGTTCCTCACCACGGCCTTGCGCCCGAATCCCCCGCAGGTGCTCAACGAGGGCGGGATCATCGCCGACGGCTACGACGCCGAACTGGACCGGTTGCGAACCATGAGCTCGAATGCCCAGCAGTGGCTGGCCGACTACCAGGCCCGCGAAATTCAACGAACCGGTATCAGCTCACTGAAGGTCGGATACAACCAGGTGTTCGGCTACTACATCGAGATCACCCACGCACACGCCTCGCGGATTCCACCCGATTACGTCCGCAAGCAGACACTCAAGAACGCCGAGCGGTACATCACCGACGAACTCAAGCAATACGAGACCGAGATCCTCACGGCCCGCGACCGGGCCATCGCCCGTGAGCAGGAATTGTTCGAGGTCATCCGCCGGCGGGCCGTTGAGCGGATCGCTCCGCTGCAGCAGCTTGCGGCGGCGATATCTGAGATCGATGTGGTCGCCGGCCTTGCTCATCTGGCCGATGAGCGGCGATATGTTTGCCCGGAGATGGTGGAAGGCAACGCCCTGGAGATCTGCGAAGGCCGCCACCCCGTGCTGGAGCAGACGCTGGCGGAGAAGTTCGTGCCGAATGACTGCCGACTGGGAGCGGTCAGCGATCAGCAGTCAGCGGTCAGCGGCCGGCGATCAGCAGTCAGCCAGACAGATTGCGCAACCAGCGGTCAGCAATCAGCAGTCAGCCAGACAGATTCGGCCGCGATCCGACCGGATTCTGTCGGTCTGTTCGGGCCGCAAGCGGATCTCAAATCTGAAATCTCAGATCGGCAATCTGACATCTCAGATCTCAAATCTCAAATCTCAAATTCTAAATCCGAAACTCTGGCCATCCTGACCGGGCCGAACATGGCCGGCAAGAGCACCTACATCCGCCAGATTGCCCTGCTGACGATACTTGCTCAGACGGGCAGCTACGTCCCGGCCGCGTCGATGCGATTCACGCCGGCCGACCGGATCTTCGCCCGCATCGGGGCCTCCGACGAACTGACCCGCGGTCAGTCCACCTTCATGGTCGAGATGACCGAGGCGGCCAACATCCTCAACAACGCCTCCGAAGCCAGCTTGGTGATCATCGACGAACTCGGCCGCGGAACAAGCACCTTCGACGGGCTGGCCTTGGCCTGGGCGATCGCCGAGCAACTCGTCGTCGGCGTCGGCTGCCGGACACTCTTCGCCACGCACTACCATGAGCTGACCGAGCTGGAGAAGTACATGAACGGCGCGGTGAACTACAACGTCGCGGTCCGCGAGTGGCAGGACGAGGTCGTCTTCCTCCACCGCATCGTTCGCGGCAAGACTGACCGCAGCTACGGCGTACACGTCGCCAAGCTGGCCGGCGTCGGCCCGGAGGTCATCGCCCGAAGCCGCGAGATCCTGGCCGAATTGGAGGCCAACTTCTCGGCCACCCGTCGGGCTCCGCGCCGCACCGCTCGCCGTAACCGACGCGACGATCAACTCTTGCTCTTTGCCGACCCGGCCGACGAGGTCATCAAGGAGATCCGCCAACTCGATCCCCACAAGCTGACGCCGATCGACGCTTTGCAGGCCATCGAGAAATGGCGCAAGCGCCTGGAGGAGTGAAAACTGGAGTTTGGCATTTTTGCGGCGTGCTGATGCTCGCCCTTGAGGCCTCGGTCCC
>DAOOIV010000176.1 GCA_035384605.1 Phycisphaerae bacterium | reverse complement strand
GACTACATATTCAAACCGGCGAAATCTCTGCACTTTCAGAACGACGCTGGCACCTCCTTGTACTCGCCGAGCTGATAGGCAATCAGCCCGAGATAAAAATGCACCATCGTGCGTTCGTGTGAGTCCCCCTTGTAGATTTTCACGTCGCTGCGCCCCATCGCCGCTTTTTGCTCTAGCTCCTTGTCGGTCAGCTCCTCCATCCAGCGCACCGCCTCCTGGAAATGGTCGCGGGCCTGCCTGGGCATGCCCAAATCGAGAGCCAGTGTGCCCGCCGCAAGATGCCGCAAGGCGCAGCTCGCATCCTGCTTCTCAGCCTCCTTGTCGAAAGTGCCGTAAGCCTTGAGGAGGGTCTGATCTGCGCTCCCCATGAAATCCTGCCCAGATCGCAGGTACTCGTACCAGGCAGAACAGGGAAGTGGTCTTTCGGTATCGTACACACCGGCAGCCCACGCCGGGGCCGAGTCCGCGATGGCCTTCCATTCCTCCGAAACGTCAACCTTGTCTGCGCTACTTGGACAGATCCTCACCAGATCCGCGTATGATCGGGTGGCCGGCGGCGCCGTCTCCGGTTTCCCCGTGAACGGCAATTTCTGAATCGGCGCTTTCTGCGCGCAACCGGCGACAACTAGGCAGATCAACACCGGGCCCCAGCCAAGTCCGTTCGCGAAAACCCTTGCTCGCACCATGGCGTCCCCCGCAGGCGATTATTCCCCGACGATCGGGGTCGCCCGGTCTCCTCTAGCACAATTGCCGGCCGTGATGACCTTGGCAATAGACATGAGATCCCTCACTTCGACTACTTCGACTTCGCCACCGTCGCTTTCCTCGAATCCGATTACCCTGTTAAACTGGTCCCGAACCGGTTCGCCGGCGTGCATGATCCGAAAACGACCACCTGCGGCCATGTTGGCGCCCAAACCGACGTCCAAATAGACCACATCGCCCGCGACCGCAGCTACGCGCACTCCGCGGTCCAGCCCTGTGAGTGAACTGACCAACTGGCCCACGGCGTCGTCGATGGCTGCCTGAAGAGTCTTGCCCTCACCTGTGACGTCGGTCGCGACTTCACCCGTGTATGCATCGAAAGCTGCAAGTTGGCATGTCAATCGGTAGTTTTCCTCTGCCTTGGATCGTGCGCGATCCCGGGCGGCCGCGTTAATCATTGCCATGTCGGCGCGCTGCTGCACTGTTCCGGAATCGTAGACGTTTCGCGGGCCCATGATTACCCCGCCCGCACCGGAGGATCCCGGGCTTTTCGACTCCGCCACTGCAAAGCCGATCCTGCCGTCAATGAGATAGCGCACGGCGATCAACGATCCATCCTTGGCTGCGGTGTCGGGATCCGCATACTGTGTCTTGGAAAACTTAATCTCTCTCAGGATCTCCAGGATACGCTCCCGCTCGATCACGGCGAAGGCACCGCTCTCGAGTAACGAACGCCTCAGCATGTGACGACTCGCTGGCCCCAGGCCATCTTGTCTGTGACCGCCGACGATGTTTCCCTTGCTGGTATTGATCTCGACATTGATGTTCACTTCTCCCCGCTGCGTTTGCAGCGGCTGGTATTCATCACCGAAAGGAACATCGTGCACCGGAATCGTGTCCTCGAAACGGATGATTGCCACGGCGATCCGGAACTTGGGATCGCCGCCACCCCGTTGGCGAACGGTGTGAACATAATCGTAAGCCTGTGGGACAGACGCCTGATTACTCGGCTCTTTCGCCGGCGGAGCCGGCGGATCGGTCAACACCGTCTCGGAACATCCTGTGAGAGCAATGCAGCACAACAAACCGACGCATGTACCGCTTCTTAAAGACATCACGATGCGTTCTCCTTCATGGTTTGTGTAACGAAGACTCGGCAGGCCGGCGGATGAGCATCTGATACTCAACCGCTTTCGGGCCCAGCGAGGTGCAGGCATATTCCGTCACCGTCCGTGCGTCCAAGTAGACGACTTCCCAATTGGTCTGTTCGAGAACATGGCCACGCGAGTCCAGAAACGTCGTCCGGCACTCAACCCACAGCGGCTTGCTCGTCTTGTTTCTCAGCGTGACGATGAGATGAAGCAGCCCCTGCCCCTTCGACTGCGGGTCCACGCGTACAACGTCGATCAGATTGGCCAGTTGCGATTGCTCGAACTGTATGCGCCCCTCCGTCTGGTAAGGGCTGTCCTCGCCCACCACTTTCACCGGCGTAGTCGTCTCCTTGCAGCCGACGACACAAAAGAGAATCGCGCTACCCGCAACGACGATTCGCGTCATGACTGAACCTCCGAAAAACAATCAAGACAGCCAATAATATCTCACGACTCACAACCGGTTCACCTAACGGTACATCGCCCCGGCCACGGAGTGCTTCTTGATCTCGTAATCGTCCTCCCACACGATCGCAGAGTCGGCTGCATTGGTCAGTCGAAAACTGTATCGCGTATAGCCGGTTCGTCCGCTGCCCGTGACCCTGTCAATCGAGTCGATCGTGCCGGTCAGGAAGAAGTCCGCGCCGTACGGCGTTCCCTCGCCGCTCGAGGTACGCTTCCCGGCAGCCTTGTCTCGGTTCTCTTTCTCAATCTGCTGGATAACGTCGCGATCCAGGAAAACGAGTCGGCCCTCCGCGTGCTTGACCAATTCGGTCCGCATCTTGCGCAAAAACGTATCCCCGTCAATGTAGTCGCTCGAGTTGTTCTCTACGCTGGCAAATGCGACTCGCGGGGGATTCTTCGACTGCTGGATCTGCGGCAGGGAAACCAGGCTCCTGGCCATCCGCTGCGCGATTGACCGAAAATCCTGGCTGGTCAGGCCGGTTCCATACTCGATGTCGCTCAGTTCGTCCGGGGCCAGCCGTTTGGTTTCCGTGGTGGCCGCACACCCGGCGATGAAACAGATGGTCAATCCAAACAGACTATTCCACCGAACAATCTGCAACATTTTTGCCTCCTCGATTAGTCGATCAAACCTAGCCCCATACCAAGCACGCGTTGAGCCCCTGGCAATATGAAAAAGCCGCGACCGGCAAGAACGTCATCGCCACCTTCCCTGTTTCTGAGCTGCGATCCGGATTTGACCTTGCGATTGGGACATCACCACGGGCCCGAACCACTCACCGAAACGCGCCCGAATGTCACACGCACAAAACATTGTAATGCATGGCAGCACCCTGGCAAGTAGTAGGATTTGGCTGTTTTCAGGTACTCGGAGAGACCGTCGAAACAGAGCGGTTCTGAAATCATCCCAGTCGCCCCGGAACCTCAGAGTTGCGTCTTATTCAAGCAACCCTATAATCAACGTAACTCCTTGCTGCAAAATGGCTAAAGTCTGCAAGTGCCGTCTTACTGACACAGCCGACTATGCGGGCACTTCTGATCCTCATGCGGCGCGATGGCAATAGTGGTAATTACTGCTTGATGATCGTGGAGATGCCTTGCAAAGTCAAGGTTTTTGCCCTGCTCCGGCGGGAGCACGTCAATATAGGTGTATCTGCAAGCCCAAGCTGTCATCGAACAGGCTCGGTCGATCGACGTTCGATGCCTTCCAGACACGGGCCAACCCACGACAAGCGCGCACGGGCGGCCGTGCGCGACGCGGGTTACGGAGCCGCTGGTTGTGCCAGGGGCACCCCGCCCGGCTTGGCATACGTGACGATGTTCATGGCCAGGGTCCAACGATCTGAATGGAACGCTCTGGGATAACCCAGACGATCAACCTTCAGACCCTCGTAATATGCGTATCCGTGGTCGTAGTAGTCGCCGTCGGCATACACGAGGATCGGCTCACTGGCCGTGACTTCAATGTAATAGGTCTTGCCGGGCTTGAGCGGCAGCTCGTCCGGCATGTAGGCCACCTGAAACAGCTTGCACGGCAGTTCGTAGTAGGTCTCGTACCCCTCCACCGGCTTGGGGGCGTCGGGATAGCGAATAATCGGGCGAACCGGCGACTCATGCCCGACCGCGGTCTTGACCAACCCCATGGGCCGCTCCCATTCACCGTCAGGTCGAATCCTTACGTCACACTTGACGGTCCGGCTGTTCCGCCCGTTGCTCGCCCAGAACGACACGCCGGCCAGGCTCACGCCATTCGATACAAACGTCTGAGCCCAGCTCCGCGTCGGGCGATGACCGGGAACAAAAATCTCCCACTCCTCGCTGCGTATGTGGTTCTCGACAAGCTGACCGTGACTGTTGCCAAAGATGAGACAGCATAAGTCCCCGCCGGTGGGCTTGTCGTCCTTGAACACCTCGCCTTGTGCATACCCGTCCCCCTTGTCGGGGCGGATGTACGCCGGCAGCGGCACACGCTCCCCTCCATGGCTGTTATAACCGCCGACGCACATGGCGTAGGTGCGCCCGGGCTCCACCTCGAGATCGCCGTGACGCCAGCCGCACCGTGCGACGCTGTGATCGCTGTGCCCGCCGCTCATGAAGTCGATGTTGCGGCTTCCGTCGTGGTTGGCAATGAAGATCGGTTTGCCAGTAGGGCCGTCTTCGTGCAGCGTGGCGTTGAACTTGTTACCCCACCACACCGCCTTGGGGCCGTCGAAGATCGTGCAGCCGTAAATCTGCGTGCACCGGGGTACGAAAACCTGAAACCAGTGGTGATTCCGCTGAAGGTACTCCTTGTCCCATACCTCCGGATACCCGGGTGGCACGCACACATATTCGGTCGGGATGAGAACGTCCCCGCCGGGATAATTCGGCACGATGACCGGCGGCGACTCGATCCGGTCCAGCATGGCGATGAGAACCACGGGCTTGTCTTTCTCCGCTTTCGGCAAAGTGAACTGAGCGTCATCGCCGATTCGCGCAAAGCGGCCCTCGCCGCTGCCGGCCTGATACGCGTCCACCCAGCCGGGATGACCGGCGAAGGCGTGCCGTTCGGCGCGACCCGTGACGTACGGAACCATAATGGTCCCGCCTCTTGTCACGTCACCCACTGATCCGGCAACGATCGCGGCAAGAGTCAGGAACGGCAGATGACGCAGCGTCCGTTCCATTTGGCCTCCTTTTCGGGCGGCGCGCCTCTCGGCGCTCAACGGCCTGTCGCGGACGAAATGCACGCGCAGCCTTGACAGGGCATTATCGCATGCCCCCGATTATTCTTAAATGATCGTGAACCATCGTGCAACAGCGCATAACAGAAACGCCTGCAAAGATAGTAATTGGGGGCTCATCGGCACCGCCGAGCCGCGCTCGGCCGATACGCGCCGCCGGCAGACTGCACGTCATTCCCTTCAGAGTTCACAGTCAGGGTCCGCCGGTACTCCCGGACCCGAAGCACAATTCTCAAACCTCAGCAGGTCAACGCTGTCAACGTCCTGATCGTCCGCATCGAGATCGGCACAGATGCATGCGCCCGAGACTCCGCCGCCCGCACCCGTCATGCACGCCTGCATCGCGGCAAAATCCGCCTGATCCACGTCGCCGTCGCCGTCCATGTCGGCCGCGGGCGTGTTGCAGCCGCCGATCGCCTCTACGTAGAAATCAATCTTGTCGTAAAGCATCTGACCGTCGGCCGACCCATCATACAGACCCGTGCGATTCCGCAGGAGCACGTACTGGGGACAGACCGGCTCGCCGTTTTCGGCGGTGGCTGCGAACTCGCCCGATTGCTCGATCTCGGTGAACCCCGAAACCGCCGTCGCCCCGTTCAACGACCACCAATTGAGTTGTGCCAACCGGAAGAACCCGAACCAATTCGACCGCAGCATCCAAGCCTGATATGGATCCGGCGGGACGTCCGTCACCGAGTACCCCGAGCCCCGAACGTCCCAGCAGATCTCGAACCACTGCTCGGCATCCTGATAAGCCGCCGCAATCTTGGTCGCGTAGTTCAAACGCCATCGAAACCCCGTCGCGGATGGAGTCCATTTTCGAACCGGAACCACATGACCCCACCAGCCGGCGGTCTCGGGACTTCCCACGCCGGCAACCCTCACCCGGCCCCAGAAATTATTCCCGTAAGGCGTGGTCACGCCCCGAGGGTTGGTGGGCACGGTGACGCCGTTGGAATAGCCTTCAATCGGACCGCGGGGCCCGGTGTCGTCGTAGTGCTCAAAGTCAGCGAAGTACAACCAGCCGAGCGGAGGATCAGGGTCGGCGTAGGAATGACTCCAGTCGTTGGGATCCGCCCATCCCTCCTCGAAACCGCTGTTGGGGATGTCGCCCATAAACGGGCCGATGCTGCTGCCCGTCGCCGACTCCGCCGTGAGAACCACGCCGTCAAACAGGTTATGACAGGTCGGGGGATTCTCGCTGTAGCTCAATGAAAGCTCCAGTACAACGTATTGCGGGTTCCCCGGAATACTTCCATCCAGCACGATCTTGCGCCAGTTGTTGAAGTTCGGTGTATACGGATTCGCCGCACGGTTCATGAACGGGCTGGAATCCAGCTTCCCAATGCGGTGCATCTGAGCGCCCAGTCCCTCCAGCGAGCCGGCCTTCATGTTGATCTGCTGACCATCGGCACGCCAATACAGAAACCACTCCTGGCCGACGTAGCCGCTGGACCAATTGCCCTCGGACGCGCTGTGGGCCAACTGGACCCATATCTCGAAGTGATAGTTCACCCGGTCCGCGCCGGCATACCAGTTCCGGACCGCGATCTGCTGCCGGATCAGGGAATACTTCTTGGGCACCGTGGTGCTGCTGTTGTGGATCCATGTCCCGCCGCCGAAGTACTCGCCATCCGCCGCGCGGATCTTCGGATGCTCGTATGGAATCTGCGGATGCCCGCTGATGTCACCGCAGACACACTCTCTGACCGGCGGGTTGTGAAAGTTGGCGCTGGTACCGTAGTTGTAGGTTGTCTGCCAGCCGTTGTAGCCATCTTCAAAGCTGCCGTTGACGAGCTGATTGTCGACCGCCAGGGCGGGAAGAAGAGCAGACAGGACAATTGAACCGAAGCAAATGAATCTGAACCACATACGGTTCCTCCTCTCCGTTCCGACGGAAACGGAAATCCCAAGGGTCCGCCTGCCCCCCCTGCCTCCCGACTTCTCGTTGCCCCACTTACCGGACAAGCGCGTTGGTGCCCTTGCTTCCCTCACGACCAGCTCCGCCCGTCGCGGCCGGAACAAGACGCAACGACTTGCATCTTAGAACCTTACGGCCGGATGCCTGTGCGGCTCGCGCGCACGTCTCCGGATCGCCGGGTGCCATGCCCACGGCTTTGCGTGGGCATGCGCCTTTCCATCCTTACGGCTCCGCTCGGCCCGGAATCCTTTCCGGGCCGCACTCTCGCCCGCTCGGCCCGGAAT
>DAOOIV010000175.1 GCA_035384605.1 Phycisphaerae bacterium | reverse complement strand
TGCGGCCCGGAAAGGATTCCGGGCTGAGCGGTTCATTTGGAGGCGCATGCCCACGCAAAGCCGTGGGCATGGCACCCGGCGCTCTGCGAACCAGAAACATGCGCGCGAAATGCGTACCAGTCGCGACGGAAGGGACTAAGGCGGACCGCCTTTTTGCGGGCCGCAACCCAAACGTTCTGCGATCCAGAAACATGCGCGCAAGCCGCACAGATATCTGGCCGTAAGGTTCTAAGGAGCTATGCGAATTGGAGGTAGGCAGGAGCTGGTACCGCCGGGCAGGCGAAGCGGAGTTCTCACTTGCCGCCCGGTGTGGGGAGTTCGGCGGACCAGCATGTTCTAAGCCGCCAGTGGTGGGCGAACGAGCACGTCGGGTGGGCTGTCAGGAGTTTTGGTTCGGCGGCGGCTCGGCTGCGGATTCCGAACTGTAGGGGTTGCTGGTCGGAGGCAACTGGTTCGAGGGGTTGTCGGACTCGTTGCCGGCGCTGGTGATCTCGTCCTCGACGGCCTTGAGCCCTTTCTTGAATTCGACCACGCTTTTTCCCAACGAACGAGCGACCTCAGGCAGCTTCTTGCCGAATATCAGGAGGCCCACCACCCCGATGATGATCCACTCGGGCCCGCCGGGGAGGCTGAGAAAGGCTATCGCGTTTGCCGTCATAGGGACTGCTCCACGCTCGGGGTGGCGGCGCGGACGCGGCTACTGCCTGGGACCCAGCCACCCCGAGGCTGTTGAGTTTTCTCCAGATGGACCATTGTAACCCGAGCGCGACCCAAATGATACACCAGGTCTCGCCCTGACCGACGAGTGTGGCGTTGCAAGGGCTGTACGTCTGCAGCGCATGACCAAGACACAAGTCCAGGTGAATGACGAAATACGAATGACGAAAGAGACTCGCCTGCAGGCCTATGTCCAGACACGGTTTATGGATGCCGCGTCAGAGAGCCTATGCCCCGGGTAACACGGGCAAGGTACGGGAGAGGCGTGGCGGGCCTGCGGCCAGCGTGCGGGCTGGCACCTGGCGGCTGGCCGAAGGGGAGTGTCGCCACGAAGCCTGTGGGGAAAAGGGCACATTGGCGGGGTGAGCGGCGGTTTCCCGTGCTTGGAGTCGTTCGTTTGGCGGGATTCCGACTCATGGCCTACAGGCAGGACGATCGGTACCGGTCGTTTGGATGGTTCAGATCACTTAAAACATTGCCGATTACTAGGTTGCGCAATTCGTTGTTTGGGTACGGTCCTGGTGTGAAGCCAAGCGCCCGGCGCTCGTATACCAGCGTGTCAACGAGATGAGGCAGTTGACGGCGAGCGCCTCGGCTGTAAGGGAGACGACATCATGACGTGTGGCAGAACCCTTGGCGTGTGTGCGGGTCTCATCGTGGCCGGCCTTGGTGGTTGGGCGATTCTGGATCTTGCGGCGAATGCGCAGACACTTCCGGCAAACGCCCCGGCCGAGGCCAAGTCGTCAGTGCGCCTGCCGGAGCCTCAAAATGTGACCTTGACCGGTCGTCTGGTTGATGTGCACAGCTTCATGACGGACAAGTACCCGGATGCCGACCGCGGCAAGACTACGGCGGATCGGCTCAAAGCCGGTGTGCCGGCGGGTTTGGACACGCCGGCCGGTCTGATCCTGCTCGGCACTGGGGCGAAGTATTCGCCGGACAAGCTTATTCCCCTGGCTTATCAGGAGGTCGAGGTCAAGGGTAAGCGTTATTACCGACGCGGCGTGTGGTACCTGGAATTCACCAGCATCAACAAGGCCAAGGCGGCGGATACCACGGGTCTGCCCGCCAAACCGGCAACGGTTCGTGATCAACCCGCCAGCGCGCCGGCGAGTTCTTGATCTTTCCTCGACTGGTGCGATCAGCAGCCATGGGGTGTGGAGGCCTTGGTGGGCATGGGCAAGGTCTGCCGGGACGAGACCGGGTTGTGGTATATTGGTGTCATGGTCGCGGGGAGCGGAGGAGAGGCTGTTGGGAAACAATCGTCGAACCATCCGGGTATGCTGGTGTGCGGGTTTCCTGTGTTACTTGGCGGGCGGCACGGCAGCGGCCGGTACGTGGGTGGCCGACAACGCCGGTCTTCGGCATTTGACTGTGATCGGGATCGGCATCTCTCCCAGTAATCCCGGCGTCATCTATATCCAGACTCGATCTCTTGGAATCTACAAGACCACCAACGGTGGACAGGTCTGGTCCAAGACCGCGACTTTCAACGGGGACAAGGGGCCGGGGTTCGATCATCTCCTGCACCAGGGACCGGCCGTCCATCCGACTGATCCGAACACTGTCTGGGTGGCCAGCGGGGGGCAAGTCTACAAGACGACCAACGGCGGGGCCTCGTGGTTTCTCTCGAGCAGCGGCACGACGCTGAGCGGAATCTGCAACGGTGTGCAGGGCGTCGTGGTGGACCCGAACGACGCGAATCATTTGTTCGCCGGTACGATCATCTCGGGGTGTGACGGCGGGGTGTTCGAGTCTACCAATGGCGGGGCCAACTGGACAAACATCGCCGGGTCGCTTGCGGGGGGCGGGGTGGGCAACGACGCATGGCCGATTGCCTTGGACGCATCCGACGTCAGTCGCCTTTATTGTGGTTCGCCGCACAACTCCGTGTACCGCTCGATCGATGGCGGTTATACGTGGGTCAACTCACCGCCGGTGACGGGCGATGCGAGCAGCTACGAAGTGGTCATCAATCCGCTTTCGCCGAACAAGATCTGGGCGGGTGCCGCCGGGGGGACCTGGCTGAGCGCGGACTACGGCGTGACCTGGGCGCGCCAAACACAATCGTTCAACAACATGCTCATTGCCGCGATTCGCTTTGCCCCGTCGAATCCGCAGGTTGTCTATGCCATCTCGGGGAACAAGATCTGGCGCAGTCTCGACAACGGCGCTACGTGGACTGCCGGCCCGGTGCTGCTCGGCGGGGCGAGAGCCATCGAGGTCGATCCGGCCGACGCGAACGTGGTTTACGTCGGCACGTGGGGTCTGGGCATGTACAAGAGCGTCGACGGCGGCCAAACCTTCATGGAGATCAACACCGGTCTGCCGCTGACGTCGCTGTTCTATGGGTTGCAGGCTTTCGCGGTGGGAGATGTGCGATACTGCATTCTCAGCGGTGATGTCATTTACAGGCGTTTGCCGGGGGAAGCCAACTGGGAATGCTATTCCATGTCGCCGGGCGATTTCGTGCGCGTCGACCGATACCGCCCCAACCGCTGGTACAGCGCGGCATTGCAGGGTGGGCTTTGGCGGTCGGTGGATTTCGGGCTGACGTGGCAGGAGATTTACCCCGAGACCGGGCCTACCGAGGTATTCGGCTTCTGGCCGGACCCGCGAACCTGCAACCGGATCTGGATCGGGGACAGCGACGGCAGCAAGGTGCTGCGAAGCGACGATGGCGGCGATACCTGGACGCAGGCGGGGACGATTCCGGCCGTCCCCAAGGGTTTCACCGTGTTTTCCGACCTGGCCGGCGACCCATTTGACCCGAACGTGGTTTTGGCCGCTGCCTGGCCAACCTACAGCAGTAACAAGCAGCACGGCTATGTCTGGCGTTCGGCGGACGGCGGCCGGACGTGGGCGCACGTGCGCGAGGGGATGTTTTACGGCGACTGGCGGATCGGCGACGGTGATTGGTACATTTCCAATTACGCGATGCACCAGCGGATCAACGTGTACTGCAACTATCGGGTGAACCTGGATCACCACACGTTCGGAAACGGCTCGTACCGGTGCCGGATGCGCATCATCAGTTCTTACAACAACGATCCGGTCAACTGGGTCGGATTCAGCATTCGCCTGAGCGACGTGGACAGCCACTGGGGTTCGTCCGGATGGCTGGTCTTTATGAGACGCAACGGCGAAGTCGCCCTCTGGAACCAAACCGACAAGACGGTTTTAAGCTCGGTCGCGGTTGCGGACCCTGCGCAGTGGACGACCATTCGGCTCGATGCATGGGGCAACCAGTTCGAGCTGTTTGTCAACGAAACCTCGATAGGGACATACACGGACCCGAATCACCGTTGGGACGGTCCGGGGTACTTCGGATTGGTGACGTGCAAGACCGAATCTGATTACGACGATGTGTTCATCGCCGCCGAGACCAATTACGCGGATGATTTCGGTGTATCGGTGCAGTATCCGGCGAGCATGGGCCGCTGGCTTGCGGCGGACGCGCACAACCCGGGGGTTTTTGCCTTGAGCACCCAGGGAGCCGGTGTGTGGCGCACGGCCGACCACGGGGCGACATGGGAGCGGATCACCGACACGGCCGGGGAGGGAAAGGTCAACTACCGGCCGATGATCTCCAGTGGCTACAGCGGCAACATCTACGTCTGTCGCGGATCGGGCTATTCGTGGTCGATTGACAACTTTCACAGCCAGGGCGCTGTCAGGCAGAAGATCGGCCAGACCCTGTCCTACAGCAGTCTGGTGCTGGGCGAGGATTGGTTGAACCCGCAACGGCTTTTTGCGGCCGTGTATGCTCAGGGGATTCTGGTGTACGAGGCCGGTGACATCATCGGCGAGCCCGCATCGCCCATTCCGGTTCGGATGGACTTCGACAAGGACGGCGACGTGGACCAGGCTGATTTCGGGCGCATGCAGGCATGCCTCACCGGAGTGGGCGTGCTGCAAATGGATCCGTTGTGCGACCGTACACTCCTGGATCACGATGACGACACGGACGCTGATGATCTGGGCATCTTTCGCGACTGCCTGAGTGGTCCTGGCCTCGAGCCCGATCCGGCCTGTGACTGCTCGGCGCCGTGAAACCCCGCAGACACTCCAGACAGACTGATCCTTGACCGCTTCAAGACGATCCTCTATCACCTAAGGCGGACCGCCTTTTTGCGGGCCGCAGCCCAAGGGCTCTGTGATCCGGAAACACGCGCGCAAGCGGCACAGACGTCTGGCCGTAAGGATTGAAAGGCGCATGCCCACGCAAAGCCGTGGGCATGGCACCCGGCGCACTGCGATCCGGAAACATGCGCGCAAGCCGCACAGATGTCCGGCCGCAAGGTTCTAAGGTTGTCGGCATGATCGGTGCATATGAGGAAAACCTGCATGAGCTCTTTCGAGAACACGCGGCTTGAGAAGGACATCTACCAGAGTCGGCCGTTCTGGCGGTGGCTGGCTCTGATCGCAGCTCTCTTGGCGTGGGGTTTCGACGGGGTTGAGCAGGGCGTATACACGATCATGACCCGGGAGGCCCTGAAGGATCTGATTCCGCAGATCTCGGACCTGGTGGCTCAGGCAAACGATCTGAAAACACAGATTGATGGCGTGCCGGAATCGGCCCAGGGCGAACTGCTCGGTCGGCTCGAACCGCTCACCAAGCAGATCGACGAGGTGGTCGGTCCGAAGTTCAGCCTATCGCTGGCGATGTGGATGTGGGGGGCGGCGGCCGGGGGCGTGTTGTTCGGGCGGCTGGGTGATCGCTTCGGGCGCGTTCGATCGCTGCTGTTGTCGGTATCGATGTATGCGGCGTTCACGGGTTTGTCGGCGTTGTCCGGGCACTGGTGGCATTTTATCGCCTGTCGGTTCTTCGGAGCGATGGGTTTGGGCGGCACGTGGCCCTTGTGCGTGGCCCTGGTGGTCGAGACCTGGCCGGAGCGACTGCGTTCCGTGCTGGCGGGGGCCATCGGCGCGGCGGCCAACGTGGGCTATTTCGTCGCGGCGACCTATTCGCGTCTCATGGTGGGTTACAGTTGGCGATGGGTGATCGGGATGGGTTTTTTCATCGGCATCAGCAGCCTGCCGCTGATCTTTTTCGTGCCCGAGCCGACCCAATGGAGAGTCTCGCGGGCCAAGAAGGAGCATTCGTCGCTCGGAGACCTGTTCTCGCGCAGCTATCGTCGATCGACGGTGGTGGGGAGCCTGCTGTCCACGGTGGCGTTGCTGGGGACGTGGGGCAGCTTCCTGTGGTTGGCGACTTACGTCGACCAGATCACGGAAGGAACGACCCATCACGGCAGCGGCAGGACGATTGTTGCGCAATGGGCGGCGTACGGGCAGATGGTCGGCGGCTTCATGGGCGGGCTTGCGGCGGGCTGGTTGGGGAATCGCCGGTCGTGGCTGCTTCTGTGTTTCGGCGCCTGGGCGACCGTCAGCGGCCTCTTTTTCTTCAATACGCATTTCAGTTGGCTGATGTTGCTGATGGGCACACTGGCCGGCTTGTTTGTCACCGGCTTTTTCGGCTGGCTGCCAAAGTTCCTGCCGGAGCTCTACCCGACGCGCATCCGGGCGAGCGGGCAGGGTTTCTGTTACAACATCGGCCGAGTGCTGACTGGTCTGGGAGTGTTCGGGGCAGGCTACCTCGTGAGTGCGTTTGGCGGCGACTACCGGCCGGCCGCCATGACCATCGCGACGGTTTATCTGCTGGGTCTTCTCGTCATCTGGTTTGCTCCGGACACCGGCGGCAAGATGCAAGAGGACGGCGTCGGGTCACCACTCGGTGGACCGGTGCCCGAACTTGAGAGGGCGGCCGCCGGGCGGGAGGAGAGCGGGTGAAGACGACAAAGCTCACGGACGTTCGCGCAGTCGGTGCATCGCTGT
The DNA here is from genome assembly GCA_035384605.1 of Phycisphaerae bacterium. Taxonomy (NCBI): domain Bacteria; kingdom Pseudomonadati; phylum Planctomycetota; class Phycisphaerae; species Phycisphaerae bacterium. The sequence continues at coordinate 707 of DAOOIV010000175.1, read as the reverse complement.
ACTTTCTTCCGGTTCGAACGCGCGTGCCGCTGAAGTTCGGGCCGGAGACGCTGACCTATGTGACCTGTGCTCGCGCATGCGTGAAGGTGCGTGATGCTGCGGGGCGAACGGCCGAGGGTTGGGGCGAGACGCCGTTGAGCGTGCAGTGGGTCTGGCCGAGCGGGCTGACTTACGATCGCCGGCACGAGACGCTCAAGCGATTCTGCGGGATGCTGACGAAGGCGTGGGCGGAGTTCGACGTTTCGGGCCATCCGATCGAGGTGGGTCACTCATTTCAGCGGGATGTGTTGCCGGTTCTGTTGGCCGCGATCAACCGTGAGTATCTCGATCCGTCGGAGCACATGCCTTGGCTGGCGGCGCTGGTGTGCTGCTCGCCGTTCGATATCGCTCTGCATGACGCATTGGGCAGACTGGTCGATCGGCCGGTGTATCAGACCTACAGCGGCGAGTTCATGAACCGGACGCTGGCTGAGTTTCTGGAGCCGGCCGTCGGCGTCAAGGTCAGATTCTCAGGACGGTATCCGGCTGATTACCTCATCGCAGACCCGAAGAAGCGACTTGCCGCCTGGCACTTGGTCGGGGGGCTTGATCCGCTTGATGCTTCTGAATTGAGCGGTTCGGAGCCCGAGGACGGCTATCCGGTTCTTCTGCTGGACTGGATTCGCCGCGATGGACTGAAATGCCTCAAGGTCAAGCTCCGCGGCAAC
>DAOOIV010000174.1 GCA_035384605.1 Phycisphaerae bacterium | reverse complement strand
CATCCGCCGTCCTCCCTGCCGCCTCGCGGCGACGGCCGACGATACCAGACGACTCACGCCGATTCATGCAGGCGTACCGGAAGGACACAGAGGATCTGCGAGAAGGTGACGGAATCGACCGACCGGCGGAGTACCTCGCGACCCGTGGCCGAGGTGGTAACCGACCTGAACCGGATGGTCTCAGGGTGGGCGAACTACTTCAGTCTGGGGAGCGTCAGCCACGCCTACCAGATCGTGGATGCCCACGTCGGGTACCGGCTGAGGATGTGGCTCAACGCCAAGCACAAGGTCCGTTGCGTCGGGAAGAAGCGCTTCATCGATGCGGCGACAGCCAGTCGGCTTGGTCTAAACCGCCTTGCGGGGCGGAAAGGGAGCCTCCCGTGGGCGACAGCATGACATCCTTCTCCGAGAGCCGGATGCGGCAAATCCGCACGTCCGGTTCGATGAGCGGGACGTGGAAACGGAGCAGGGCTGGGCTATTGAGGCACCGGCAGACGAAAGGGCCGGAAACAGATAGGCTCAGCCTAAACCACCGCGCCACGTCTCGACTCTACCCCGTTTCGACACCTATCCGATCTAAGGCAGATCGATGCTCCGTTTGGGCTTGTCATGCAGCCAACGCCCGGTCACCGTACCACCAATAGAAGCTGGAAGAGCGTGCTCCGCTCGGCCAGCACCCATCAGATGCTCCAGCTCCGATTGCCTTGCCTGTAGCTGCGGATCTCGCGAACCAGGCCCGGCGGGTGACGACGTCTGCCTTAGCACGTTCAACTCCTTCTCAAGCGTCTTTATTCTTGCTGCAAGCTCATCAGGATCTGGCAACACGTTCTCGGATGTTCGCAGGGCACTCGCCGCAAGGCGGGGGTGTGGTTGAACAAGCGGGCATGCAAGGCGCTTCAAACGCCCATTCGATAAGGTGATCGTGAGCCTGCCGGTCAATCTGTAGGTGCGCATGGTTCTTCGTCCGTCTCGCAGAGAAAGCAGGAACTCACGCCAGTCGTTGGAGACGGTGTCCGCGGATGAATCCTGGTGCCGGACAAGCCATGCGCTGTCGGCTTGACCACCGTCCGCCTGCAGTTCGAGAACCTGATCATCCTTGCCCGATTTGATGGGATAGATGACCACGAAAGAAGTCAAGCTCGCGCGGTTGAACGCTAAGAATGCGTGCAATGTATCGGAGAGGGAGTATTCACTCCATTCATCAACGTAAAATGGCTTCAGCGTCCAGTCACCATCCAGATTGAATGTGTATAAGGCGCTGTAGTAGCTCCAAATTCGATCGGTCCGTTCTGGTTTTGGGAGGAGATCCACTGAAGTCACCCTCGGCGGTGTTGGACGACTGGCGGTAGTGGCGGCCCGACTCGTGGGCGGCAGCAACCCGATCGAGGCCCTGTGCGGCGAGTTCACCCCTGTAGGTGTCTCAGCCACCTGCTGCGATCGTAGCCCGTTTTCCGGTCCAAGGGTAGAAATGGGGGCATTCTGACAACTCAGCGATGTTAGGAATCCCATCGTCACAATCGTCCGAATCATACTGACCTCCCTGTTCACTGTATAGTACGCATGTTGCCAAGCGAGACTCCCAAGACACTAGTTTCACTTCATGGCGTCAGCAAAGGCGTCCTGAAACATTTTATGGAATTCGAGATCCCACCACGTCCATTGCGTGAAGTCGCGATCAAAACCCAGGGAATCTTGAACTGCTACGGGAGGCTGGACGCCCGCTTGTCGAAAGACGGTGCCGATGAAGGAATTGCTGTTACGCAACAACGGATCGTATCCGAGGCCGACAACGATGCCTATAGAAAACTTGTCTATAATGAACTGACCGTATCTGGTGTTGAATCTGAGGTCGTTGGCGGACAATACCATCTGGGCTCGTTCGGCCTTCTCACCGATTTGCCGTGCAGCTTCTTCGAGCCTGTCCAGTTGTTCAGCCTCAAGGCCTGGAGTCAGAGGAACGGGGAATCGCTTGCCACGGCCTGTCAGGTCAGGGCTTACATAAAGGCCGTAGAAGTTGAGAAGCCCCGTACCGTACTCTGATGCTTGCCCAGCACCATCGAGCAAGTCGATTAGCGAGATCGCGGGAAAGCCAAAAATCCTCTCACAGATTGCGTTGATTCTCCTCAGATCCTCCCGGCCTGACAGGCCGAACCAGGAGGCAGTTAGAGCATAGTATATGTACCTCATGGGACCGAGCGGGCCGGAACCGACGCGATTTGCCGAGGAGTGCCTTTTGTCATTGAAAGCTTGAAGCTCGATCAACGTCTTCTTGCCATCGCGATCGAGTTCCAGCGCAAGATGGGCACCGCCGAGAAAGCGAAATCCGGGAATGCCGAAGGCATCTTTCGCGGTGACCCAGGCACAATGGGCTAGCCCGAGCAAATCGATCAGCGATACGGGAGCATTGTGAACGTAGGCGTACAGATTCAGTCCACCTATTTCCCCAAGCGGATCCTCATTTCCCCACCTTCCGAGCCTCGAGAGGTAGTACCGATACCCGAAGTAATACATGTCCGTTTCGACATCATACCATTTCGTCGAGAAGCGGAAGGGATTGGCGTCCTTGTACGGACCGCTGCTGAGGATCAGGTTGCCGTACGGGTCGTACTCGTACCGGGCGGCGATGGAGATGTTGCCGGTGTCCGTGGTGTCGAGCACTTGGCCGACGTTGTCATTGGCGTCGTAGAAGTACCAGTAGCGATTGCCGCCGGTCGGATGGTAGCTGGCGAGCAGGCCGCCGATGCCACCGGCGCCGTGGATTGTGCCGGAAAGATCCAGCCCTTGACTCGCCGCGGCAGGTGAAACCTGCGGGTTGCCGCGCAACCCGGCCCGCGTTGCGGGCCGCGTCGCGCCAAGGGCAAGGCCCCAGGTGTACCCTTGACTCGTCGCAAGGGGCGAAGCCCCTGGATCGCGCCGCGATCCTTCCCGCGAGGCGGGAAGCGCCGTGTCAAGGGTGTATTTGCGGACGTTCTCGTTGCTGCCGTTCAGGACCATGACCACGTCCCACCCTTGACTCGCTGCACCGGGCGAGGCCCGGCCGTCGCTACGCGATGGGTCTCGCTTTGCGAGACGCATCGTGTCAAGGGCCCATGTAATCATACACGAAGGCCACCTTTTTGGCGCCGGGGGTCGGGTTCCGCGGAGTGATCGTCTTGAGCCGGTTTTCGGCATGCCCCAGAGAACGAACCGCCAAGGCACCGAGACGCCAAGATCGAGACGCAGAGGGTCGGCAACGACAGATCGACCACCGGAGCGTCTCAACGAAAGGTTTCAACGACTGAACTCACTTTCGTCTCCTCCTCTCGCAGGTTGCTTGGCGCAATCCCCGTTCCGACACCCCCCGTTATCTTAGCTGGGCTTTGTAGATGATCCCTGGCTTTTATCCCTCTCCATATCTCTTCCTTGACCTGCAGGACGGCTGGTGGGACGGGTAGTCAAGCCCGGTAAATCGAGCCACATCTTATTCACAGTCGAACCACCCAATGGCCGCCCATCGAGAGATGGAGCAGCGCGTTGGCTGGACGGGATTGTGGGAAGCAATCCCGAATTCGCCAGAATAGCAGTGCGGGGGTCATCCTCTGCCGCCAATTCGGCGAACCGCCAAGCCGCATTGCGCGCCAAGTGGTCCCTTCCAAGGCTCTGCGAGATCATTGCGATTTGAAACCAGGCATCTTGACACAGGATACCGTGCGATCGATCATCCATTGCACCTGTCGATACGGCCTTGCTCAGACTTTCCAATGCCGCAGGACCGTCCCCTGATCGAGCTTGATCAATGCCAATATGATACCAGACTTCCGGGATCGAAGGATCCGCAGGATGATCAGCAATCCACGACCGCAAACGATCCTGAAACTGCGTTCCTCCAGTGGGAAATTCGGCCTTGGTTAACACGATTAGATGCCGCCCCAACCCTTGTCGAACAACCGAGAAACCCGCTATTTGCTGAAACAATCTTTTTGCAGCATTTATATCACCAGCCTTGGCATGCGCATGCATTTGGCGTGAGAGCAGCTCTTCCTCATCAAGACCTCGAGACGTGAACCTGGCTCGTTCCTCTTCGGTCAGGTCGGCTGCAAATACCCTGGCGGCATCCTTGTACAGCATTGCAGCTTTCTGGTAATCATCCAACACACGTTCATGCAAACCTGCCTCAAGAATAGTAGCGGCGACATATCTTTCTGCAACGGCGCCTTTCAGAAGAGCATTCTGCAGGCAGAATTGCCTTGCGTGTGCCAGCGCCGACGCAACCAATGACGCCGCGTCTCTGGACGGTCCGTTTGACGACCAGCGCGCTTCTGCTATGCTTGCTTTCTCGAATAGCCACATGGCCCTGTCAGCCGGTGAGTCAGCGGTTGCAGCCAGTTCGTCAACAACTGAATCTGCCATGTCAAGCAGACCACAGCCATTGGCCAGCGATAGCTGGATAATCCTTGCATGCCGAGTATCCGGGTCGCTGTCGGCTGCTGCCAACGCCGCGGTGAACCTGTCCAACCACCGCCGATACTCCGCTGTTCGGTCAGCGGAGGGGGCCTTTCGCATGTCCGGAACCGCTGCCTTGTACTCCGCGATCAGCTGTTTAAGGTGACGCCGCTCAGAGATCTCCGTGGGTTGTCCGGCCCAAGCCGTGCTCACGACGCACTCCAAGAAAAACGCATTTAGGATGACCAGCAGGACGCGTCTTCTCCAGGTAGTATTCATATCAGCACCTTGATGCAAAACATAAAAAGTCTTAAACATCCTGATGAAGAATGTGACCGATTCCGCAATAGTGCCCCTGACAAAAAGTAGGGGGGGCTCGTTCTCCATATCAAGGGCAAGGCGTGTTGCCAAGCCATTTCCCTGTCGCACTCTTCCATTCCTCGCTGAGAGCTGTAGATGTACGTACCTCCGAGCAATCCTTGTTCCAACGATGCGTCGGATCACATCCAAAGCCGTTAGCAAGGCGAGTATACCAAGAGTAGTGGTGGTTGATTGCATAGGTCGTGCCGACCGTATACTCAAGCTGCGCAAGGTATCGTCCATACTCGCACGAGGGGAAGTCCTCGCTTCCAATCGTGATTGCCCACGTGTACGTCGTCTGGCCGGACCATCCGAAGGACAACTGCAAAGCCGCTTTGATGGCGCCCACGTCTCCTGAAACCTGGGGGCTGATAGCAAAATCAAAAGACCGGGATCTCGACAGACTCACGGTCGTGGTACAGACGTGCGTCATGGTTGGAGGTGGATTGTTGTGGCACTCCGGACAGCAGGTGTCACAGTTCAGCGTCTGGCTCACTAAGGCCCTGGGTGTACCAGGGTTCGTACAGTAGGTACTACCGTTCGTCCTGTAGCACATCCAGATGACGTCACAGTCCTGGGGGGCGACAACAGCGCCTTCCGGACACGTACATTCGGCATCTGGTACTATCACCGCCTGACCGCGAGCTGGGCTCCCAGCGGCAGTTAGACCACACAGACAACACGCAAGAAAGTCAATGCTCAGTACATGCCTCATCATGACGATTCACTCCAGCAGCAAACAACCACACCACTCAGAATACCGCGGAACGAAGAAACATAGGGCACAAAACAGGACACCCTGTTTTCGCCCTTAGTTGTCCGACATCCACTTGGTCAACACACAGCACTCCGGTGCTTGCGTGCCAGCTACTGTGATTTCGAAATCGACGGTGGTGGACTCGTATACCCACTTTGGAACTTCGGGTGGGTCCGGGCACGGCTCATACTCAACAGGATAATTTGATAAGGTTGCAACCAGAGTATACGCGCCTACTTGCGTCAGATCTACGGGTCCGCCACTCCAAGATACGACGATCCCGCCACCCTCGATTTCTGAGGCGTTCTCGACCAGAACGTAGCACTCGCCCTCTCTTACGTATTCATATGTGGTTTGCGTGTCGAGGTCACAGGCATTGACAAACAGGCCGAGATAGGTGGCCCAGTCCTCAGGCGTCCATGAGCTACTGCCTTCCGGATTCTCGCACATAGCCTCCCGCTCGATCTCGCTTGCTGGGGAAGCTTGGGCTTGAATGCCAGTCCCTTCTGACACAGCCGGACAGGGTGGCTCTGGGCACGGACACTCCGGAGGAACACAGGGATCTTCACCGTAGTCACAACCCGCAAGGGTCGGCGACACGTTCCAGCCAGCGACGGCAAACAGACTGGTGAAGGTAATCAGCCACGAGACAAATTCTTGCACAGAGTTGACCTTTTCCATGAAGTTCTCCTTGCCAGACGAGGTTTACCGATTCATGAACCCTACAGCCGCAACCCAAACAGCCACCCAGAATGCACACCAATCACGACGGAAGAGATTGGGGCGCGCCCAGCCTAAAGACCGTTTTTCTTCTTTCGTTATCTCCTCTGTATTAGGCAAACACAACTCAACGCTGGCCTAGTCACTGGTGGCCCTGTTCGCCCGCAGGGTGTCGTTCTTGGCATCCTGTTCTGCCGGCGGGGGCACGGTGACCTGGCCGGTCATGGCCGTGACCTGCTGGGCGGCCAGTTCGCGGGCGTTGTCCTTGAGCCTCAGAAACTTGAGCCCGCTGATCCAGTTGCACCGCTCCAGGAAACCGGTGAGCGGCTCTTCACGCACCTGGCGCGGAGCGCTGTGCAGGATGTTGACCTGCCCATCGGCTGCGACGGCGATCAGCCCCATGTGGTCGCAGCCCAGATGGCCCCCATTGGCCGGGCGCAGGATCAAGACCACATCGCCGGTACGCAGGTCCCGCAGGACCTCGGGGATGCGCTCGGTGGGCACATAGCTGTCCGTGCGGGTTTCCTTATCAGGCGACTTGTAGTCTGAACCCTTGAAGGTGATGCGGGTGAACGCGCTGCCCGGTGCGGCCGGGCGCTCATCGAAGACTTTCGGCCGGACTACATGAGTGAAACTCTGGGCCGGACGGTTTTCTGCCGGACCCAGTTGGGCGGTGACGTCGTCCAGCAGCCAGGCGTTGTTCGGCAGCCAGTCGCCCAAGGTGAAAAAGTTGCGGTTCTTGTACTCGACCACCCCATCTTTATGGCGAATCCGCTCGATCAGCAGGTAGTACGAGTCCCAGTCCTTGGCCAGAGCCAAGGCCAACGTGCGGTTGACGAAACTCACGCAATCGCCCTCGGCCAGGTCGAACTGGACCGCGTTGAGCCGGAACGCCTGCCCCACCGCCCGGCGGCCCATGCGCCCGATCTCTTCGTTGGCGGCAAACCGCAGGCCGTCGGTGGCGATGGCCTTCTGGCGTAAGGGTAGGTACTGACCCAGATCGGTGTTGCGCATATTCTGGATGGGCCGGGCGTCCAAATCAGCAAACGCCTGCCGCTCGACCGGGGTCATGGTGACGAGGGGCTCTTGCGCCTTGGCGGGGGCGGCGCCCGGGCCGAGCCGGATCAGAAGGATCGTGGTAACCGCAATGACAAGCCCGGTGACGGAAAGGACGATGAGCCGTTTCATGTGCGCAGACCTCCTTCGGTCCTGTTCACCGGAACCG
>DAOOIV010000173.1 GCA_035384605.1 Phycisphaerae bacterium | reverse complement strand
TTTTTTACGAACAAAGCGAGAAAACCTCGCCGGAGTATGCTTGATCAGGGGCTAGTGGGTCTGTACGTCGGCCGGATGACGCCCGGCAGCCCCGAAGGCGACACGGCCACTCTGACCGCCTACGACAGTGACGGCTACGTCATGGGCCAGGTACAACGGCATCTGCCTGATGCGTCGCAGGGAATCACCGGTTTCATCGGTCTGGGCGCGACTTACGCCGATCAGCCCATCAAAACAATCGAGTTGAGCTTCGGCGGAACGGCCATGAAAGAACCGGTGCGGGTGGACCAACTCGTGATGTGTTACACAAAGGCGGAGCTGGAGTTTCCGACCTTCCCGCCCCCGCCGGCTTTCGGCGAACCGGTCTATACGGTCCTGGTGCAGGCGGTCGAAAGCCAGGCCAAAGGCCCGGCGGTCGCGGGAGATCCGGGACACAATAGCATGTCCTCCGCACCGCTGAGCGGTGTAATCATGAAGGTGGACGGCGAACCGCAGAACACGACCTTTGCTTTTCATCGGCACGAGGGAACCCAAGTCTCGCTGCTTGCGCCCGAGAGTTTCAACGGATTGCGTTTTGTGTATTGGCGATCCGACGACGGGACTTCATTCGCCCTGGGGCAGACGGACATCTTGCTGCCAATCCTGCGTGAGGCGACGTTGACGGCCGTGTTCATGGCCGACACGGACGGCGACGGCCGCATGGATGAGGCGGACAACTGTCCGTCGAACGCCAATCCGGATCAGGCTGACGACGACAACGACGGTGTGGGCAATGAATGCGACCTGTGTCCGGGTTTCGATGACCATGTCGACGCAGACGGCAACGGCATGCCGGACGGTTGCGATGCAGCCATCGAACCTCACGACGGGACCGGACCACGACCGGCCGTGTGCGGGATGGGGTTAGCTACCATGGTGCCGCTGGTGGTGGCCGGTCTGATGGTGATCGGGATGGTCAGCCGCCTCAAGTCGGGGCATATCAGTCAGGATCATACATAAGAGGGGACGCAAAAGGGATCACCCATTAGCCCCCGTCTTGTCAAGCGCGGGATCTGCAACGGGAAGCCGAAACGGGGACGCAGCTAGTTTGGCGGCGCGAGACGGGAGAAGGCAGAGGGCGAAGATGGAAACGAGGAGGATGGGCCGGGATCGAAGAATGAATAATGGTCTATTAGTCCATCAGTCTGTTAGTCTGTTGGTCTGGCAAGAAGGCGTCGTGCGGAGCACGACCTACTGGGCTGTTGGTCTATTGGTCTATTAGTCCGTTGGTCTGTTGGTCTGTTAGTCCGTTGGTCTGACAAGAGGATGTCGTGCGGAGCACGACCTACCGGGCTTCGGGATACATCATCGAGACGCCAACCGGTTTGGGATCGGAATTCGAGCCACGGAGAGACAGCGACGCCCGAAGGCGGTCACGGGGCGGAGGCTGTGACCGTGACATTGTCGTAGATGATGAAGGTGTCCTCGGGGGGAACGGAGATCGACGAGAACAGGTCCATGTAGCCGAGCATCACGTTGCCGGCGGTGTAGGCCGCGCCGGTCAGGTTGACGATCGGCGTTCCGTTCAGCTTCCAGGTAACGGTGCCGGCGTTCTGGGCGATCTCGACTCGGACCCACTGCTTGCCGGGCGATCCTCGTGTCTCGAACGGCGGCGAGGGGAACAGGCTCTGATAATAGGGGTCGGTGTTGTCCCGGGCGGTGCTGTGTGTGCCTGCGGCGTAAGCGCCCGATGACGGAGCCAGAAGCGTCGAGCCGACGTCGCAGCGATAATCGATGGTGTCGTCGCCGTCGCCGGTCGCGGCCATGAAAATGCCGCTGCCAGGATTGCCGGGCCAGATGACCTGGGTATCGACCGTGTTGATTCCGGCGTTCATCATCTCGGTGGTGCCGACGCCGCCGCCGGTGCCGGCGTAATTCATCCACATGTCGAAAGCCAGCGTGTAATTACCGCTGAACCTTCGGCCGGTGGGGAAAAGGCTGACGGCAGCGGTTGCCGGCGTCGAGTCGTTGCTATTGACGGTCAAATGCAGGCCGATCGTGGTTCCGCCGGTCGAGTTGGGGGCCGGCGGGATCCCGCGAGTCGAGTAGTCAAAAGCGAAGTCGGCGGTGTAGTCGGCCGACGACGCATAGACGGTCCAGTTTCCGGCCGAGGCGCCGGCGTCGAAATCGTCGGCCAGCAGCGTCCACTGGTCGTCGCAAGTCTCATCGGCCATGATGCCCGGGCCGCTCATGCACGCCAGCATCAGCGAAAGCTCGATCTCGTCAACGTCCCAGTCGTCATCGTGATCGAAGCACCGGCAACCGACGCCGTCGAAGGTTTCCTGGGGATCGCCGTCGCCGGTCAGGCAGCGTTGAAAAGCTCCGAAATCCGCCTGGTCCACGTCGCCGTCGCCGTCGGCGTCAGCGAAGGGATCCGAGCAGGGCGGCGGTGACTGGCCGAGGGTGAAGGAGAACACCGCGTTGCCGCCGGGCACACCGTCGCCCGAGGGGAACCCGGCATCGAGTTCGCCATCGAGGGCCTTGGCACCCGCCGATGAGGTGAGCGTGGCGGCAACCTGGACGGTCCAGACCTGATCGGCGGCCAGCGGTGCTGCGAACGACAACGTGATCTTGTAGGCCGCCGTATCCCAGTTGACGCTGAACTCCTGCGGTCCGCTCACGCTGCCGGTGACCGAGAAATCGCCGGCCGTGTAGCTGATGGGCTCGCTGAACCACAATTCAATGGCGGTGATCTCGGGGGCGGGGTCGAAGGTCGTGCCCGGGGCGGGCGATGTCGCGAGCAGCTTGGGAGGCCCTTCGATGTAGCTCACTGCGGTTCCCGCGCCCCTCAGAATCCAGGTGTCCTTGTCGAACTGGACATTGGTGACCGGGCCGTCGGCCGGCAGCAGATACCACTGGGTATCGGCCTGCTGCTCAACGACGTGGGTAACGGGAGTGCCGCTGCTGGTCACCGTGATGTCAATCGGCATTCTGAAGTTTGGATAGGCCGTCTGGTACTGCTCGACGCATACGCGGGCCCAGTGCTGCTGGCCGATCTGCTCGGTCTCCCAGCCGAAACGGTAGTAGGGAGCGCCGTCGTCGTAGACCCACTGGTCGAAGAACCAGTCGATGGGCCGGCCGCTGACGGCGGCGACCACGGCCGCAAACTCATCGGTGTCGGCCGCCTTGCCGGTATACATCTGGCGATAGCTTGCCAGGACGTTGAAGAACGTTGCGTCACCGAGAACATGACGCAGCATGTGCAGCACCCACGCCCCCTTGTTGTAGGAGTAGGTCGAGCTGAAGATGAGGTCGGGTGTGCTGATGTCGTACCGGTAGACGGTCCCGTACTGGCCGTTGGAAGTCGGGCGGTATTCCTGCAAGTGCTGAAGATACGCCGCGTAGCTGCCTCCGGGCCTGCGCTCGTACCACAGCGCCTCGGCGTAGCGGGCGAAACCCTCGTTAAGCCAGATGTCATGCCAGGTCTTGCAGGTCAAGTCGTTGCCCCACCAGGAATGGGCCAATTCGTGTACCGTGCGGCGTTCCGGAAAGGAGCCCTGGCTGGTGATCGTCTGGTGCTCCATGCCGCAGCACCACTCGAACTGGGCGATGCCGTATTTCTCGTTGATGAACGGGTACTCGCCGAACGTGGCCGGTGCGCTGAGCGTCTCGATCATGGTGACGACGTCGACCAGCAGCGGCTGGACCGAGGCGAGCTCCTCCGGATAGATGTAGAACTCGACCGGCATCGACCCGCCCGCGTGGTTGTACCATTCAGTCCACTTGGTGTAGTTGGTCATCGCCACCGAAACGAGATAGACGGAGATGGGATAGCTCTCGCGCCATCGGAATCGCTTGCGGCTGCCGGTGAGCGTGTCGGTGCCCTGGAGGGCGCCGTTCGACGCAACGATCATCCAGTTCGGCACGGTAACCCACATATCCATCGTGAACTTGTCGTGGATGTCCTCCTTGCAGGGCCACCAGGTGTGGGCGTACCACGGCTCGCTCAGTGAGGCGACGACCGCCGTACCGGCGTGTGTGCCGAAATCGAACGAGCCCCAGTTCAGGTTCTGAGGCGTGCCGGAGTAGTCGATCTTCACCTGGAAACTCTCGCCGGTGTTGTAGGACCGATCGAGAGTAATGGTCACCTGATGGCCCGGGCGCGTGAAGCCCATCGAAGCCCCACCGATCGTCACGTTGCTGACGGTCATGTTGTCGCGCAGATCCAGTGTGATCGCGCTCAATCCATCGATTCGGCTGGTGATGCTCAACGTGTTGGATCCGGAAACAACCTCGGTGACCGGGTTGACCTCGATGTCCAGGAGGCAATGCGTGATATCGGTGTCGTCAACGCCCTCGGTGGCGTCGCCGGCCGCCTCGGGCAGTCTGCCCAGTTGCTCGAAATACGCTTCGGCAAGCATCGCACGGCCGCACAGACCGTCCTTCCCCTCGCCGTGAAGCTCGCACCAATGATCCGAGCCGTCCTGTGCGGCGACCGCAGGCACGACCGCCAGCAATACCGCCGCCACGATGACGCCGCTAAAACCCAATGGGGCAAACGGATGTGTTCGCAAGCTTCCGTCCTCCGCGATCTGAATACCGACATGCGGACCGGATTCATCCAGTCGAACGCGATCGACAAACCGTGCGACCTGGCATTTCCGACACTGTCCGGCCGGCCGCATCCGGGGCCGACCGCCGAACTGCCATTCTACCTCATGGAGGCCCCGGACCGATAGCAGTATTCTCCCTGAGCGAGCGGTTTCTTCTTTGGATCCGGGCTTTCCCATGCTAACAGCGTCTCTGGAGAGAGCCGCGCGGTCCGCCAGGGCGGACCCTACCGCTGGGCACAAGGGAGGGCAAAAACCATCCGGTCCGGCCTACGCCGTCGGCGACCCAGTCCCGAGTTCGGTTCCACACTCAGGGCAGCGATCGGACTCGAGGCCGTGCAGGTTGTACAGGCACTTGCGGCAGTAGCGCCGCGGATAGGGCGATCCGTCATCCGGCGGCGTCCGCATCGGCACGAAACGGGCGTACAAGGCGATCAGCAACCAAGGGCCGACCAGCCTGACAGAGTCGACGAACACACCGAGGAATTCCTGGCGGGTGTGGACCCAGCGATATGAAAGACCGCCCGGATAACCGGGAACGCTCAGGTACAAGGCATGGATCGCAATATTGACGAGCCACGGCAGGACGAAGCTCTCTTCTGCGGCGTATACTACCCCGATGGCAGCCAGTATCAGGGCTGCGGTGCGTGCGGGCACAGCTTTCAAGATTAGCAGCACACCCGTACCGGCCACGACGGCCGCATAGACATACAGGGCACCGGTCTCCAGGTGAATGCTCTGAGTGCAGAAGGCCAAAAACGCGCCTGCGTTGCCGACGAGCAGTTCTTCCACTGCAACGGCGAAACACCATGCGCTCGCCAGAACGACCCAGCGGGCTGTGTGAGGCTCACCCTTTCCAGTGGCGGACCGCCGGAAGAGAAGCGAAATGACGAAGCAGGTCAGCAATGGAACCATCTGGACTGCGTTTCTCAGGATGTAACTCAAGTTGGCCCAGGGCCGCGCCGGCCAGATCGGAAGCGATGATCCGCGAATCTCACAAAAGGCTCTGTAGTCGCTCCAGGCAACCCAGATCAAGGTGACCAGTGTGAGGACGAGAGCTATGAACACCCAACGGCCGGCGTGCTTCGATCCGAACCACAAGGCCCTTCCGCAGATATACAGACAGAAAGCACGAAACAACAAGATCGCGTTCGCCCAGAACATCGGGTTGGCGGACAACGGCGAGAAGTCATCGCTCCAAGATTCCCACAGTATTGTCCCGCTGCGGACAAGTCCTGTGTAAAACTCCATGAAGCACAGGACGGCGAGGAACCGGCGCCAGGAGTCTCCACTTGACTTGTCGGGTTCGGCGACGACGAGGATCGGTGAAGCTGCACGCATTTTGCTCCCCTGCCCGAGATCGCGAAAATCGTTCATGCCCAACCTGTCCGTTTCTGCTTGGCCCAGAACGCTTCTGGGCCGCACTCGTTCGCGGAATCCTTTCCGCATTCGGCGCCAATGACGATGGGAATCGTCACCCGAGAGGTCCCAGATGGGAATCTGGGACCAGCGGCCCGTTTCTGGGAGCGGCGTTTACCATAATGCCTGACCGTCATCGGGGAAAGGAGGCGAGGCAGAGCAAGATTGCCCCGGGTCCGTGGCACTGGTCGCGGTTCTGTCAGAACCGCGACCGTAAGGGAGCGGCCTTTTTGTGGTGCGGCCACGTTGTTGTCAGGCCTGCCCTTGACCCGCTTGTGGGAATCGGTCAAGGGCCCCTCGCTTCCGCCTTCGCCAAGGCTACGGCGGACAGGTACGCTCGGGGTTCTGAAAGAGACCCCGAATGCATCACGGACCCGATTGCCCGGCCCGGCCGATGGATTACCATGAGATGGCGCAACGGAGGCATCGGAATGCACTGGGCTGAGGCGTATCCCCGAATGGACGTGGACTGGGCGCAGGTGGAGCTTGTGCTGCGCCGCAAAGTGCCCGATCAGGTGCCGGTGGTCGAGTTGTTCACCGATCACGACTTCATTCAGGCGGTGCTGGGCTATCACTGGACGGCCGTGGCCGCGAACAGGGATTACGCGGAGTGGCAGCGGTACTGGCTCTGGCGGATCGAGTACCAGAAACTGGCCGGGCCGGCGTATATCAACGCGGGCATGGACGGGCTGGTCTACCCCGTGCGGAAGGTGGCGTGCGCGACCAACACCGCCGAACTGGCACTGGGCGATCGCGCCTGGGTCAACGAGACCGAGGGTGTCATCACCAGCCGCGAGGATTTCGAGGCATACCCCTGGCCGACGTCGCCGTTCAACCGGCGGCAGACTGATTTCATCGCCGAGAACGCCCCGCCGGGCATGGGCATCATCATGACATCGTCGGGCATTCTTGAGTGGGCGATGTGGCTGATGAGCTTCGAGACGTTCTCCATGGCTTTGCACGATCAGCCGGACCTGGCCCGCGATGTCGTCAATCGCGTGGGCGAGCGGTTTCTCGATTTCTACCGGCAGGCGGCACAACATGAGGCCGTGCGGGCGGTATGGATGGGCGATGATCTGGGTTTCAAGACGGCCACGATGATCTCGCCCCAGCACCTTCGCGAATACATCTTCCCGTGGCACCGGCGGATTGCCGAGGCGGCCCACGCGGCCGGCAAACCGTACCTGCTCCACGCCTGCGGGAACATCGACGCGGTGATGGAAGACCTGATCGAGTACGTGGGCATCGATGCCCGCCACAGCTTTGAGGACGTCATCGAACCGGTGACCTCGGTCAAGCGGCGATACGGCCACCGCATCGCGATCATCGGCGGCGTGGACGTCGATTTCATCAGCCGCCGCAGCGAGCAGGAGGTCCGGCAGTACGTGCGGCGGATCCTGGAGGAATGCACACCCGGTGGCGAATACGCCGTCGGCACCGGCAACAGCGTGGCCAACTACATCCCGATCCGCAACTACGTCGCCATGCTCCAGGAAGTGGCGGCGTTCAATGGGGAACGGATAGGGGTAGGAAGGACGGATTGACCGTCCCCCCTCCCTCCGAACCGGACGTG
>DAOOIV010000172.1 GCA_035384605.1 Phycisphaerae bacterium | reverse complement strand
CAGCGGAGCAGGGGCAACTAGAAGGCCCCAGAAGGGATTCTGGGGCCAGCGATGTGTCAGACGTGCCGACGGGGGCGTCGGCACCACAATGAATGCCCAACGAGGAATTCGGTGCGAAGCGTCCGATCCGGACATGCTTCTGTGCGCGCCTGCGGGGATTGTCATGCAACCGGGGGATCCAGGCGGGGAGACGCTATGGCTTTTTCAGAACCGCGACCGTAAGCGAGCGGCAAACCCCCATTTCACAACCGCGACCGTACTTGTCCTGAGTAGCCTTGGCGAAGCAGGAAGGGAGCGGCCCCCGTGTGGTGTTGGCCACTTTGCGGCCCGGCCTGTCCTTGACCGACCTGCAAAGGTCGGTCAAGGGCCCCTCGCTCACCTGGCTGCGACAGGCGTCGCCGTGGCGAGCGCTCGGGGTTCTGAAAGGGCCGCCCAGACTATCACGTACCCCTTCCTGACGCGGGCACATCGGCTGCCGCCGAGGCGGAAATCCCAAACACACATGGTGGAGTCGAGAGTGAGGAGGGGGATCTTTCAGTCGACGGCGTCGGCAGCTTCACTCTTGCGGCGCTCGACAATGCGGGCTCGGCCGTTGCCGTTCTGGCCGTTACCGGCAGCTCCGTTACCGTTGCCGCTGGGTGCCCGAGTCCGGGAGCGCGGCGACGTTTTCGGGGCGTTGAGGTTCTCAAAGAAGTTGCCCATGCTCCGCCATCGCTCATATCGGCGCTTGAGCAGGGTGTCCAGGCGAACGCGCTTCAACTCGCGGAGGGTCTCGCTGACATATTGCTCGAAGGTGGCGATCATGGCTGAGGGATTACGATGGCCGCCGCCGAGCGGCTCAGGCAGGATCTTGTCGATCAGGTCGAGTTTCTTGAGGTCTTGGGCGGTGAGCTTAAGGTGCCGGGCGGCCTCGGCCACCTGTTCGGTGCTCTTCCAGAGAATGGCCGCGCAACCTTCGGGCGTGATCACGGAGTAGTAGGCGTGCTCGAACATCGCCA
Organism: Phycisphaerae bacterium; assembly: GCA_035384605.1. Classification (NCBI taxonomy): domain Bacteria; kingdom Pseudomonadati; phylum Planctomycetota; class Phycisphaerae; species Phycisphaerae bacterium. The sequence goes on along the minus strand of DAOOIV010000172.1, from coordinate 6,588 downwards.
GCCGATCGGTCACGCCGATGCCCAGCGCCCCGCCGCTGCCGCCCTCACCGATGACCACCCCGACGATGGGCACGCGCAGGCGGGACATTTCCATGAGGTTGACGGCGATAGCCTGGGCGATTCCGCGTTCCTCGGCCTTGTCGCCCGGATAGGCGCCCTGGGTGTCAATGACGGTTACGACCGGGAGCCTGAATTTCTCGGCCAGCTTCATTTTCCGGAGAGCCTTGCGATATCCCTCCGGGTGGGGGCAACCGAAATTCCGTTCAATCTTCTCTTTGGTCTCGCGACCCTTGTCGTGCCCGACGATCATCACCTTCTGGCCCCCGATCCGGCCGAAGCCGGTGACAATCGCCTTGTCGTTTCCGAAACAGCGATCCCCGCTCAGTTCACAGAAGTCCTTGACACAGCCCTCGATATAGTCTCGCAGCCCGGGCCGGCGGGGGTGTCGGGCAACCAGGACGGTTTCCCACGGGGTCAGCCGGGCATAGGTCCGGCGCATCATGCTCTCGAGCGTAGTCCGCAGTTCTTTCAGCTCAGCGGAAAGATCCCGCTGGGTGGTGTTTTGAACGGCCTCCAGCTCGGCGATCTCCCGCTCGATCCGCAACAGGGGTTTCTCAAATTCCAGCATGACCCCCGGGATGGAGAGCATATCACCGGCTGGACGTACTCCGGACAGTGTGCTCATGGTATCTTTCTGCTCAGTCTCACGGCCCAGACTTCGCCGCAGTCCGCGCCATCTGCAGTCGTTGTCCCGGGCACAAGTGGTATAGGATATCACGTCGGCTCGATGAAGCAAGGGTCATTTGACGCAACCCCCACCCCCCGGCTACAGTAGGCGCACTTGGAGGCACCCCATAGTCGTGCACAAGATCATTGATATAAAGAATTTAGACCAAATCGCGATCATCGGAGTAGGTTTATTGGGTGGGTCGATTGGGTTGGCTCTGCGCGCCGCAGGATTTGGCGGATGTCGTATTGGAGCCGGACGCCGGGCTTCCTCCCTGCGGAAAGCCCTCAATTGCGATGCCGTGGACGTCGTGACCCGGGACGTCGCCAAGGCAGTTTCCGGCTCCCAACTGGTCATTCTGTGTACGCCCATCCGTCAGTTCGATGGTCTGATAACCCGAATGGCCCCGGCGCTGTCACCGGGAACCTACGTTACGGACGTTGCCAGCACGAAAGCCCAGGTCGTCCGGATGGCCGAGCGCCTCTTGCCCGACCCGGTTCGCTTTGTCGGTTCCCATCCCATGGCAGGTTCAGAGAAGACGGGTGTTGAGTTCGCCCGCGCGGATTTGTTTCAATTGTCGACCTGCATCCTTACCCCGACTTCCCGAACGAAGCCGGCGACCGTCAGTTGGATGCGCAGGTTTTGGGAGGCGCTGGGGTGTCGAACGGTGGTGACCAGCCCCGAACGGCACGATCGGTTGTTGGCCCGGGTCAGCCATCTGCCGCACGCTGTTGCCGCCGCTCTGGTCAATCTGGCGGTTTGCGAATCGGCCATCGATCTCGCGGGCCCGGGGTTTGCGGACGCGACCAGAATCGCCGGCGGGGATGCGACTATGTGGACGGATATTTTCAGGACCAACCGGCGGGCCGTGCTCCAGGCGATCGATCGGCTGGTTGCCGAGCTGCGATGGTTCCGCCAGAAGCTCGATGACGATGATGCCCAGGCCATTCTGAAATGGCTGGCCGCCGGTCAAGAAGCCCGCAACAAATGGATATCGAGACGTTACAGGAAGAAGGTATTACCTCCATGAGTCAACACACCGCCTCACCTCTATGGCGGATCACGGTTTCACCCAAGCGAGCGGAACTCGACTCCCACGGGGCGGCCATCCTCCGCGACATTCACGAACTGGGTCTGCCGCATGTCCGGGTGGTGGCGTCCAGCCGGCTTTTTCTGATGGAGACGGATCTTCCGGAGACCGTCCTCGAACGGATTGCCTCTTTGTTGCTGGCGGACCCGATCACCGAATCGTATCGCCTGCATCGCGGCGGCGACGAGCGGGAACCGGCCCATGACGATTCTGACTGCGAGATCGAGGTGCATCTCAAGGGAGGCGTCATGGATCCGGTGGCGGCGTCGACTCTGGCGGCGGTGGCCGACATGGGCATCGACACCCGCGCACTGGCGATTTCAACCGCGAGGCTGTATCGCCTGCAGGGGCTTGCGAACCTCGACGAGCTTGAGTTCGTTGCCCGGCGGTTGTTCTACAACGACTGCATCGAAGAGGCGTATCTCAGCGGGTTCGGACGCCATGACGTCCGGCCACAGCATCTGCCGGTCGCGCCGAAACGCGATTTCGAATTGCGTTACGTGCCGTTGCGCCGGCTTGACGACGTGGCCTTGCGGAAGCTTTCGCGCGAGGCGCATCTCTTTTTATCGCTCGAAGAAATGAAGACCATCCAGGATCACTATCGCACGCTCGGCCGTGATCCGACGGACCTCGAGTTGGAGATGTTCGCCCAGACCTGGAGCGAGCACTGCGTCCACAAGACCCTCAAGAGCGCGGTTCGGTATCGCGGCGCGGCGTTCCCGAAGACGTCGTCGGCCTCACAGAAGATGCTGCCGGACGGCACGGTCGAGGTGTGTTATGAGAATCTGCTGCGCGACACCGTTGCCCGGGCAACCAACGACCTGACCGGCAGCGGACGGGTCAACTGGTGCCTGTCGGTGTTCAAGGACAACGCGGGGGTGATCGAATTCGACAAGGATTACGCGGTCGCGTTCAAGGTCGAGACGCACAACCACCCGTCGGCCATCGAGCCTTACGGCGGAGCCGCCACCGGTATCGGCGGGTGCATCCGCGATGTGATGGGTGTCGGGCTGGGGGCCAAGCCGATCGCCAACACGGATGTCTTCTGCGTCGGTCGGCCGGACTTCCCCATGAACCTGCTGCCCAAGGGGGTGCTGCACCCGCGTCGAATTCTCAAAGGCGTCGTGGCCGGCGTTCGCGACTACGGCAACCGTATGGGCATTCCGACCGTCAACGGCGCGGTCGTTTTCGACAATCGATATCTCGGCAACCCGCTGGTGTTTTGCGGTTGCGTGGGATTGATGCCCAACCGGTGTATTGAAAAGAAGCCGAACCCGGGAGACCTGATCGTGCTGATCGGCGGGCGTACCGGGCGCGACGGCATTCACGGCGCGACGTTCTCATCGTCGGAGTTGACGGATACACACGCCGACGAGTTTTCACACGCCGTTCAGATCGGCGACGCCATCACTGAGAAGAAGGTGCTCGACGCGATGATGCGGGCCCGCGACCACGCCGACGGATGCCTCTACACGGCGACGACCGATTGCGGGGCGGGCGGCCTGAGCAGCGCGGTCGGCGAAATGGGCGAGAAGCTCGGAGCTGACGTCGAGCTATCGAAGGTGCCGCTCAAGTACGCCGGCCTGCGATATGACGAGATCTGGATCAGCGAGGCCCAGGAGCGGATGGTGCTGGCCGTTCCGCCGGGCAACTGGGAGAAGGTGCGAGCGATTTGCGAGGCGGAGAACGTCGAGGCGACAGTCATCGGCACATTCCGCAACGACGGGCGGCTGATCATTAAGTATGACGGCAAACAGGTCGGCGACATCGATGCCCGGTTCCTGCACGGTGGTGTTCCGAAGACCCGCAGGGAAGCGACGTGGAAACCCGCGGTATCAGGCGCGACCCCCCTCGATCCCCCCTTGGCAAGGGGGGAAGGAGTGCTGGGTGCCATGCCCACGGCTCCGCGTGGGCATGCCAACATGCCGGGTGGGCGAGACCTGCTCCTGAGCCGTCTGTCGGATCTCAACACCGCCAGCAAGGAATGGATCATCCGTCAGTACGATCACGAGGTCCAGGGAGCCAGCGTGGTCAAGTCGTTGGTGGGCCCCGGCCTGGGGCCGTCGGACGCGGCGGTATTGCGGCCGAGGCTGTCCAGCGACAAAGGCATTGTTCTGGCCAACGGCATCTGCCCGTCGCTGAGTGACGTCGACCCCTATTGGATGGCGGTTGCGGCCATCGACGAGTCGCTCCGCAACGTGATTTGCGTCGGCGGCGATCCGAACCGCACGGCCATCCTCGACAACTTCTGCTGGGGCAACTGCGAGGATCCGCAGACGATGGGCGCGCTCGTCCGGGCCTGCCAGGGATGCTACGACGCGGCGGTGGCCTTCGGTACGCCGTTCATCTCCGGCAAAGACTCGCTCAACAACGAGTTCGCTCTCGATGCCAACGACGCCAGGCAGCTTGGCGAGATGATGCCGCTGTTCAACAACCGCATTCGCATTCCCGAGACGCTGCTGATCAGTGCGATGAGCGTGATCGACGATGTCAAACGATGCGTGACCATGGACGCCAAGCCCAGTGACCAGCCCACGCTGTTCTTCTACGTCGGGCTGAAGGCCCGGCAGTGGTCGGAGGCGCTGATCAAGGACGCCGCCGGTCTGCACGCGGCCGTCAGCGAACTCATTCGATCGGGCAAGGTCCTGGCCGCCCACGACTGCAGCGACGGCGGCATCCTGCAGGCCCTGGCCGAGATGGCCTTTGCCGGCCAGTGCGGCATCGAGGCGACGTTTACCGATCTGTGTCCGTTTTCGCCCGGTACCAGCGGGTACATTCTGCAAGTGCCTGAGTCGGCGGCGAATGATGTTGCCCGAATCGCCGAGCAGCGCGCGGGCGTTTTTGCCCGCAGGATCGCGACGACGGCTCGCAACGAAAAGCTGATTTGGAGGGCAGGCGATCGCCGGAGTGAGGTGCCGCTGGCCGATCTGGCCAAGGCGTGGCGGGCGAGCTTGAATTGGTAACAGCGAGCCCTGCGGTTTGGCGGCGAGCCCCCGGTTTATGCGGGGGGTATTCATCTGAGAACCGCTGGTGCGAGAATCCCTTCTCGCACCACCCCTTTGGCGAATCTTTTCGCCTCTGGTGGCGGCGGATGAGAATCCGCACTCGAAGAGGACCGAGATGGGAATCTCGGTCCAGCCGGTTTCGGGCGATCATGCCCACGCAGAACCGTGGGCATGGCACCCGACCTTGGAAAGGATGCGACTCATGTCTTGGATGGTCATACTGATGGCGTCACTTCTGCAGGCGGCAGCGGGTCAGTCGCAGGAGGCGACGTTTGTTGAAATCAACGGCGAGAAGTACGGGGCGCAGGCAGATGATTTCGGTCCCATTGGTGGCGGGCGCGGGTACAAGCAAATCATCGGCAAGGGTGATTTGACCGTCAAGAACCTGGACCAACTGATCGACGCCCTCGGCAAGGCCAAGGCCGGGCAGGTCGTATTCATCCCGGGCGAAACGGAGATCGACTGCACTGCCCGGGTGTACATCGAGGAACTGGTTCTGCAAGTCCCCGCCGGTGTCACGCTGGCGGGCAATCGCGGGGAGAACGGCTCGGTGGGAGCCCTGCTCTGCTCCGATGCCCTCAAGACACCGCTACTCATCCGGGCAGCCGGCCCCGACGTGCGGGTCACCGGGCTGCGGATCCGCGGCCCCAACCCCAAGCGATACCTTGACCATCACCACCGATCGTTCGCCGAGGGCCGCGGGCACGAGTACTACTACAAGTTCCCGACCTCCGCCGGCATCGGCACCGAGCACCCTGGCCTGGAGGTCGACAACTGCGAGATTTCGGGTTTCAGCCATTGCGGCGTCAAGCTTTCGCGCGGCGACCGGCACCATATTCACCACTGCTTCATTCACCATTGCCAGTACAACGGACTGGGCTACGGCGTTAGCCACGATACCGCTTCGTCGCTGATCGAGCGGAACCTGTTTGACTTCAACCGCCACTCCATTGCCGGTACCGGCCGGCCGGGGTGCAGCTACGAAGCCAGGCACAACGTCGAACTGGGCACCTCGCTCAGCCACTGCTTCGACATGCACGGCGGGCGCGACCGCAAGGACGGCACGGACATCGCCGGCACGAGAATCGCCATCCACCACAACACCTTCCGCGCGCCCGAACACGCGGTGGCTATCCGCGGCGTGCCACAGGAAACGTGCGAGGTGTTCGGCAACTGGTTCCCGCGCCACGACAGTCCGCAGGCGGCGGTTCGAGCGTCGGCCGGTACTCACGTCCGCAACAACGCCTATGGCGCGGCCCCCGCCGTTATGGATCCGCAGCCGCAGGCCAGAGAGAAGGCAGCCGCCACACAGCCGGGCTGACCCCAGCGTTGTACGATGACTCACTCCGGGCACAGTTCTGCAATTCGGCGTTCTGTCTTTGCCTGTTCGAGCCCCTATTGCCCAACCACAATCACCAGCGGCTGGCCGGTCGTGGCGGGGTGCGTCACATGGATCGTGTCGACGAACTGAGCATCCGTCAGGGTCAGGTGGTACGTTCCGGGCTCGGGCGAGATGGTCAGCGCCAGCGTGGCCAGGGTCGTCTGTCCAGCGGGTAGCGGTTCTCTTGTCACGCCGCCGATGCTGGCCGTTGTTGTGAACCACTGGACTGACTCCTGCGATTGAATCGGAGGCTCGGCCGTCGGTGTGGCGATGGGGCCGTTGACGGCCGTCAGGTCCTGCGTCAGCGCCCAGACCGTCGGCGGGTCGGCACCGAGCAGGGAGTCCACATCCATGCCCCACGCCGTGACGTCCGAGCCGTCAGGCG
>DAOOIV010000171.1 GCA_035384605.1 Phycisphaerae bacterium | reverse complement strand
TCACCTGCGCCGACTGCGGGGCCACGTTCACCCCCGTCGGCACACTGTCGTTCATCGTGTCCGCGATGCCGTACACCTCGAACTCGGGTATCCGCGTGTAATTGTCGATACCGCAATTGGTGATATACAGCCGGACAAATCGAAGCGTCTTGGGGGTGTAGTAGCTCCGCGTCGTCGTACCCGCCTGCGAAGAGTTGTCAACCACGCACTCGTCCGTCCATGGACCGCTGATCGACGTGCCCGACTGGAACTTGAAGTTCTTGGTGTTGAAGTAGGTCGGTTCACCCCCCGTGCTGGCGTGCCGGACGATGAAACCGTTCACCGTGAGGTTCGCACCAAGGTCCAGCGCAAGCCAGTGCGGCGGAGCGTTGCCGTTGCTCGCCCACTTGGTGGCCAGCGACCCGTCAAGGGCCTTGGCCCCGTTGAAGTCGACGCTGTAGTCGGAATCGGTCGCCCACGCCGCGGTCAGCGAAAGATTGCTGCCCGTCGGCGTATTGCCGTTCATCAGACCCGTCGGCGTCGCGCTCACCTGTGACGAATTCGCGCTCTCGCCGTTGGCGTTCACCGCCGAGACAACATAGTAATACGTGGTTCCATTGGTCAGCCCGGTATCGGTGTAGTTGGTCGCCGTCGGAGTCGCGATGGTCGTATAAGGCCCCCCGCTGACGGTCGACCGCTTGACCTTGTAGCTGCTGGCCGACGCACTCGCGTTCCACGTCAGCGCCACCTGTGCATCCCCAGCCGTCGCCGCCAGGCCGGTCGGCGCGGCCGGTGGTGAGGTCGACCACCGATACCCGTAGGCAACGGCCTGCTGAAAATCGGCAATCACCCCGCCGAGATCCTGAAACTCAAAGGTGTATTCGCCTTCCGTGGCCATCATCCAGCGAAACAGGGCCACGCAACGGATCTTCTGCGTCTGGCTGGCATTCCAGTTGTTGATCTCGCTGTAGATCGCCCGCACCCAGCCGTTGTTCGCGTTGTACCAGGCGTGCCGCGGCGAAGCTCCGTCGGCGCACTCCACGTTCTGGTCGCATTCCGTGATGTAAACCGGCTTCGTGGTCATCGTACCCGGAATCGCCGCCATGTAGTTCCGATAAACGTAAAAATGGTAGTAGATGTCCTGGTACGGCGCCCCCATCTTCTGAGTGCTGGTCACCAGCGCGGGGTCGCATCCGTGCGTGTACGCGTGCAGCCCCAGGGCGTCAATCTTGCTCGCCCCGATCCCATTCAGGATGTTCACCCAGTACGTCACGAACCCCTCAATGCCCTGGGCCGCGTACGGAGGCCCCCAAGTCCCCGCGGGAGCAGGCATGAGCTTGGCCGCCGGGTTCGCCGCCTTGATCTTCGTGTAGCACTTGTTGTAACAACTCACGTAGCGGGCCACCGTGATCGGCTGCCCGGTGTTCGGATCGCCGTTGACGTTGCCGGGCCACTCCCGCGGTAGATTGGTCTCGTTACCGATGATCCAGTAATCCACGCCGCTCGACGCCGCAACATAGTTGGCGCATCGCTGGGCGAAATTGTCATACTGCGAATCGTAGGGAATGGTGCCGTCCGAGCCGTAACCGTTGTTCAACCGCACGATCACGCCGTACCCGGCGTTCGACCAACTCGAGTAGTTGCCCCCTGAGTAGTTGTTCGGATCGCAACCGATCGCCTCCGTCCAGACGATCCACCCCTTGTTGCTGCCCATGTTCCCTTCGCCACCCGGATCGTGGATACCGTAGATGTACTGCGCCTCCACTGCCACGACAATGGTCGCCGGCAACAGGACGCCCACGGCCAGCCAAAACGCCCGGGCAACCGCTCGCCCTGCCGACTGTGTCTCGGTGCTTCTGGAAGTTTTTTCGACTACATAACAGTCCATGAGTTGAAACCTCCGCTACATAGGGTTGAGAATGGCGCACACCATCCACCCTGTGCCGCTACCGCACATGAAATCACACGATTGGCAACTTGCTCAGACGGGCGCGCGGTCAGATTGATGCCGGATAAGAAACCGCTCGGTGCCACTCCGATCTCGCGGAACCGCTCCTGCTGTTCAACTCGATGTTCTCCGCCACATTGCTCATCGACAGGCTCACGGATAGCGCGAAAGGCTCAGTGCCGCACGCCGCAATGCCCGTGTATCACAGGCCGCCTTCGTTGTCAACGATTTCTTGCCACACTGACCCGTTTTTCTACCCGAAAATGACTGACGGAATCACGTCGCCGACGCCTATCCGTCTGAAGACTGCGCAGAACAGCTCTTAACGCGTTTTACCCGATAGAATGACGGCGTTGTTCCTGCTCGTCCCGACGAACCAACCCTCCGGAACCGACCTGAACGTAACGCCCGGCGGTTGACTCAATCTTGTTTCTGTTTCGTTCACTGATACACCGGTGGTCGAAGCAGATGCACCGCTGCTGACCCTCGCGTGATGCGCCTGGAAAACTGAAAAAGATGGCTTAGACTGGCTAATAGAGATGCAGGGATCCTGGTTGCACACCTGTTGGCACGTTGAAAGCCGACAACACCCGCGCGCATGCTGCGGCTTGGCCGCTCACATTGAGCGGGAGACACCGTGAACATCGCCTCGTTCGCCTGGCTCTGTATTTCCTTCCATGTCGCTGACCGGCTCCGGCACCCGCCACACCGTCGGCCCCGGACACGCCGGATGGCCTCGCAGCTCCCGCTTTGCTATGATGAAAAAGCGCGGAGACGATTCTGTTGGACGCGCGGATGAACCCCCGCCACGGATCGACCACCTCGCGCTCAGATGCCCGTCATCGGAGGGATTGAACGTGGTCCAAAGGCCGACATGTCTCTTTGTCATGTTCCTGGGCCCACTAGGCATCTTGATAGCCCCCGGCAATGACGCTCAGGCCCGACAATCCCTCGGCGATCTGACCGGCCCCTGGCAGCTACTTGTCGATGATTACCTCATCGCCGACAAAAACGGCACCGCCCGAACCTATCACTCCCTCGAAAAGTACCCTGGCAACCCTGTCCTCCTTCCCACGGAGGCGTGGGAGGATAGCGTTGCCTACATCTACGGGACGGTCCTGCCCGACGAGACCGGAACGGGGTATCGCATGTGGTATCACACCTTGCGCCCCGAAGACCCCGACAACGACGGTAGCAACATCCTCTACGCCACCAGCCCCGACGGAATCACCTGGACCAAGCCAAATCTCGGCATCCGGTCCTGGCACGGCTCAACGGCCAACAACATGATCTTCGTCCGACCGGGGCAAAGCGGCATCACTTCCGTGATTCATACGCCGTGGAACTCCGATCCCAACCGGCAGTACACGCTGATGAACTTCGACGTCGGCGGCTACTGGGGAGCGTATTCGCCGGACGGCATCCACACCTTCGATCTGTCCAATAATCCCGTCATCACCGACGGCGGCGACGTCGGTCAGTTCATGTGGGACCCTTTCGTGCGACAATTCCGAGGCTATGTGAAGCTCAACTCCTATGTGAACGGATTGAAGCGGCGCAGTGTCGGCCTCACCACGACCGCAAGCATTGAAAGCTGGCCCCCGCTCGCACTCATCCTCGAACCCGATGCCTTCGATGACCGCTGGGTCCCGGCCGGAACCGTGCAGAGAACCCATCTCTACGGCATGTCCGTGTTCGCGTACGAAACCATGTACCTCGGCTTCCTCTGGATCTTCCGGGCAACAGATGCGGAGGGTTATTACATCGGACCGGTGTACGCCGAATTGGTCAGCAGCCGCGACGGGGTACACTGGAAACGAGAGGAGCAGGACCGCCCTCCCATCCTACCCCTGGGAACGCCTGGCCAATGGGATGACGGTCAGCTCTACACCGCCATCGCTCCCGTGCTCAACGGCGACACCCTCATGGTCTACTACGGCGCCTGCGACAACGTTCACGGTTACGCGACCAAGTTGCTCAACTGCGCCATCGGTCTGGCAACTCTTCGAAAGGACGGCTTTGTCTCTATCGATGCCGGACCGACCGGTGGAACCATGTCCACCAGGAGCCTGCTCGGTGCATCCGGCCCCTTGCACGTCAACTACCGGACCTCAGGCGGCTGGCTGAAAGTCGAAGTCCTCGATGCGGACGACCAGGTTGTCCCAGGCTACGACGAAACCGAATGCGTCCCACTCCAAGGCGATAGCGTCGATCAGATCGTCACCTGGCAATCCCACAGCGAACTGCCCGCAGACGTAAGACCGCTCCGACTGCGCTTCATCATGCGGAACGCGTCGCTTTACTCCTTCATGGCCGGACCCGATGTTCAGCCGCTCGATTCGCCTGCAATCACCCGGCAACCCTACGATCAAACGATTGCTCCGGGCGGAAACGCGTGCTTCGTCGTCGAGGCCACGGGCACGTCTCCGCTGGTCTATCAGTGGCGCAAGAACGGACGAGACCTTGTCGACGGCGGTCGGTACGGCGGCACAAATGCGCCAACGCTGACGATCACCACGGCCGATTTGAGCGATGCGGCCGTCTACGACTGCCTGGTGTCCAATCCCTACGGCAGCATCGTTTCGGCCAAGGCAAGACTGAACGTCACCACGGCTGAGTTCATCGGGTTGGGAACAGCCCCGGGAGCAACGTCCAGCGTGGTCACCGGCATCGCCACCGATGGCTCCGTGATCTGCGGCAACAGCGGCGGCCGGCCGTTCATCTGGACCGCCGGCGGCGGCATCAGAGATCTTGGCCTTCCCACCGACGCCACCAGCGCCGGCGCGGCCGGCGTCGGCGTATACAATGGTAACATCGTGGTGGCAATTAACAGCAATGCCTCAAACTACAAGGCCAAGTGCTGGGAGGGCAACACCGCCGGCCAAGGCGCGTTCGCCAACCTCCCGCAGGCCGACACGCTGGAATGGACGGCCTCCGGCCTGGGCACCAACGGCGATTCCGAATTGTGGATCAGCGGCAGCACCATCAACGGAGGCGACGGCAACGGCCGGCAGGCTTGCCGCTACCGCCTGAGCACCGGTACCGTTGACCTGCCTGTCCTGCCCAACAACGGGCATGACCACTCCGATTTTCACGCCGTTTCGGACAACGGCTGCTTCGCCGGACAGTATCAGTACATGGGCACGGCACCCACCGGCGGGGCCCGCAATCCCATGAAGTTTACCGGCGCCTCTCCCTGTCAACCGCTGAACACCCTCTTCGGCACGCCAACCACAAAGAACGAGGCCGTGGCCAGAGCCGTCTCACGCAATGGTTCCGTCCAGGGCGGCTGGAGCTACTACATCAACGGAGTCTTCCTCTACATGCCGTGCGTCTGGATCAACTCGACCACCCCCACCGCCGTCGGCTTCATCCCGGGGGGCGATAGCGATAATCATGGCGAAATCCTTGCTCTCAGCGGCGATGGCGCTCTGGCCGGGGGGTACAGCCTTTACCGCAACAGCCCCAACCCTGACGGCCCCAGAGAAGCTCTGATATGGGATGCGGCCGGCGGCGCTCGGCAGTTGCAGGGCTGGCTGTCCAGCCAGTTCGGGCTGAATCTGGCCGGCTGGACGCTGCAAGAAGTCCGCGGCATCTCAGCCGACGGGCAAATCCTGACCGGCAACGGCAACCACAACGGTGTCAGCGAGGGCTGGATGCTCAGATTCACCGCCCATGATCCCCCGCCACCGACGATCACGCAGCAGCCTTTGTCACAAGTCGTTTGCCCGGGTGACACCGCTATGTTCCAGCTCGCCGCCACGGGCCAGGGACCACTCAGCTTTTGGTGGATAAAGGACGGACGCGCACTCTCCGACGACGGACATTACGCCGGCACGGACTCGCCAACACTGACTATCTCCGGCATTACGGCCGCAGATGCAGGCAGCTATCGCTGCAGGATCACGGCCGGCTTCAATAGTATCGAATCCGACCCGGCCAATCTGGCGATCTGGCCCACCGTTCCGGCTGACCTGGACGGCGATTGCGATGTGGACCAGGACGACGTCATCATCTTCGAGGCATGCGCCGCCGGGCCGGGTATCCCTTATCCGGACGCCTGCCCGCTAATGCCTGACACCCAAGGCCGAGTCGCAGCCGATTTCGACGGGGACGGGGACGTCGACCAGGCCGACTTCGGTGCAATACAACGATGCCTGACTGGCCACGGTACCCCGGCCGACTCCCATTGCCGACAATAAGCCCGATAACGCCCGTCGCATCGCCGGGCGTGTAAGGTTCGACACCATCCAGGTTGCCGCGCGGAGCGAGACCCGCCGCGAGCTCGAACACCGGCCCGCCCTTCCCACGCATCTACATGCAGAATCGCTGACCAAGCCCCAGATGCGCCCCTTGCGCGCTTGTCTCGAAACAAGACCTGCCCGCTGCGGGCAACCTTCAGTGCTGGATCCCCCGAGTGCTGGCATCTTCTCCGTTCGGCAGAAAACCGTACCTCGCATAGTTGCCGTTGGACAATTGCCAGCTTCTGCCGCTGACCCACTTACGGCCGCTGGTGCGGATGCACATCGACTTCGCGTTGAAGTACTGGGCCAACGGATACGAACTCAAATGTGAAGGAGGAGGCTTGAACCGCACCCGCGAAACGTGGCCGTCGTGGTATCCGATGTTGGCTTGACCCGGGTTCGAGCCGAATTTCAAGTGGCGATCCGCGATGGTGTCTTCGTTGCACCAGGTGCTGTCGTCGACCTTCGCCAGATACCAGTACGGGTCTTCTTCGATCAGTACAGGCACGCCTTCGAAAGGCGCCATGTCAAAGCGATGGTCATCCCGATCATACGGCGCCTTGGTCGGATAGTGAGCCCCGCCAAGAAACTCAGTGGCCGCTCCGGACACAAGGGCGTTGGAGGTGTAGCTATAATCGCAAGGCTTCAGCTTGTCATTGGTCGTGTAGTCGCGCTTGATCACGTCATCAGGGCAGGTGTAGGCCTCCGTCGACCGACCCATGTGTCTGAAAACCGTGCCGTTCCGCGGCTGCAACGACGGACCGCCTTGGTTGCTGCCTCCCAGCCAGTCGGCGTTGTCGTCCTTGCTTGCCCCGGGCAAACGATTCTTGTACTCGGCCGCGTAGACCAGAAACGCGGTCGTGAGCTGCTTGAGGTTGGACTGACAACTGACCATGCGGGCTTGAGACCTGGCCCGTCCCAGCGAAGGAAGAAGAATCGCAATGAGCAGCGCGATGATCGACACTACCACCAGGACTTCAATGAGCGTGAATCCTGCTTGGGGACGGCCGGTGGTCTTCTGAGTCGGGCGTGCTGGTCGCATGTTTTGTTCCCTCTGTCCTCCAGCGGGCTCCGCACCACAGGTTATCTGACAAAAGCTCGGATCCAACTCGGCGCGGCACCGACAACTTGTCAGTCCATCGGCGCCTTCGCAAGGCAGGTTACGCACCCGCGACTGCATTTGATTATATCGGTCTCAAAGGCATGCGTCAACAGAAACAGACGTTCTATTGGTTCTCATACCGGTATAGGGTATTCACCAACACAGCAAGCGCTTCCAATCGTTTGGGGCTCCTCCGTCGTACCTGGTGCGCATTTTACGCGCATCTTTTGGGGGCACAGTACGCTCTCGTTGCGGCCCGCAAGAAAGCGGTTCCCCTTGTCGGCGCCGGTCTGAACATGCTGTAAATCCGCCGGTTTGATGATGCGGTG